>CALVKV010000048.1 GCA_944333305.1 uncultured Bacilli bacterium | reverse complement strand
GAGAATGATTTTAGAAAAAGAGAACGTTCTGTAAGAAAATATAATATGTTAGCTTATAAAAAATTAACATTTGAATATTATCCAGAATTAAGAAAAGGTCACTTTTTAGGAGAAAAAGTTAGTGAGGATCAAAAAGCAGGTACCATTAATTATGAGCTTAAATTACCAACAGACGCTTTATTTGCTAAAGTTCATGGGGAAATTAGAGTTCATTATACTGTTTATCCTGATAAACATGTTATTCTATTAACTAATATAACACCAGAAGGAATCTTAAATGAAGGCCATATGGCTGAATTGTCTACTTATAAAGGTGTTATGATTTCTAAAAGTCACCCTGAAAAAGATATGTTTAAAATCAACTTATTAAATATGCTAAATAAATAGTCACTCTTAAGTGATTATTTTTTTTGGAAAACTCTTGCGTTGATTTAAAATTTATGCTACTATTAAATAGCAGTGATTAATATGGACCCTTAGCTCAGTTGGTTAGAGCATCCGGCTCATAACCGGACGGTCGATGGTTCGAGTCCATCAGGGTCCACCATTTATCTTGCGGGTATGGCGGAATTGGCAGACGCGCTAGACTTAGGATCTAGTGTCTTAGACATGCAGGTTCAACTCCTGTTACCCGCACCAGAAAGTATACATCCGAACCTTTCAAGGTTCGGTTAATTTGTTTTATAAAGGTAAGGATATGCAATGAACTTAATATTAAATGATGAAAACTTACAACTTGATGAAGTAAACGAATTTAATTCAAAGGTGAGAGCAATTTTGGTTGATAACGAGAATAGAGTGCTAGTTGCAAATTATGGCGGCATCTTTTTATTTCCTGGTGGAAGTATAGATGATGACGAGAATATAGCTGAATCTATTATTAGGGAATTACAAGAGGAAACTGGAACATCCTATGAAACTGGTGATTTAACTTTTTTAACTCAATTAGACTTTTTTCAAAAAAATTACGTAAAAAGAGATGGAACGAAGGCAAATCGTTTGATAAGAACTTATTATTTTATTGCCCAATGTAAACCAGTTGAATTACAATTGCAAAAATTGACTGAAAAAGAAAAAAAAGATGGTTTTAAACTAGAGATAGTACCTATATGTGAATTAAAAAAATTAGTTTTGGAAAATCAAAATAGTAATCCTAGAAACATTTATTTTCAAAGAGAAATGATAGAAGTAGTTGGACTGTTTACGAATGTATTAGGTCAAGAGGATTTTGTTAAAAAAATTAGAAAAAAACAATTAAAATAATGTTATATTTTTGTTTAAAATTTGTTCCAATATTAAGAATAATACAGTATAATTTAGTTGTACTTGAGGTGGCGGAAATGATTTTCTAGGGGTTCGGCATCTACCCACTAAAGGCACCAAATTGCATGAACCCTTATTTTATAAGGGTTTTTATTATACCATAAATTATTTTTCACTTACCCTTTTATAAATATTATAGAATTTGACATACTACAACAATAGAAAATCTAAAAGTAAAAATGAGAATCTAGCTTTAAATACAGAGTTAAAGTATCAAAAAATGTGTCATTTAATATTGAAATAATGAAAATAATAAGCTATAATTAATCTAAGATATGAGAATAACGTGAGGGAGTAAGGGTATGGTAGCTTTAAATTATAATGTAGTTAATAAAGAAGTTGACTTAAGTAATGACATTACTTCCTTTTGGCGTGCTTTCAGAAGAATGGAATAGTTATATTCTATTCTTTTTATAATACAATAATAAACTTAAACACTTAATGGAGGCAAAGATGAAAAATAAAATAAAGAATTTTATAAAAGAACATACTAAAGAAACTATTATATTTAGCATTATAGTAATAGCAATATTAATTTATTTTATTGTGCCTTCTTTTGCAAGCTTAATACCAGTTAAAAGTGTAGTTATTACATCAGAGCATTCTAGTTATGAAAATAATGATCCGGGTGCATGGCAAGTAACTAAAAGCGGTGAATGGACAGGTAAAGGAGAAGCCACTGTTACTTTTGATGTTGATACGGTACTAAAGAGTGAAACTCAATATACAGATATTATTTTCGTTTTAGATATTTCCAATTCTATGAATGGTGATAAAATAGCAAAAGTAAAAACTGATTCTGTTGAATTAATTGAAACTTTGCTTTCAAATTCCAATAACAGAGCAGCTTTAATTACTTTTGACACAACATCCGCTGTTGTTTCAGGATTGACTAACGATAAAGAAGAACTTACAAATCAAATTAATGGGCTTTCTGTGGGGGCGGCAACTAATTACTACCAAGCTTTAGTAAACGTTGATACAATATTACAAGATTATACTAAAGAAGATAATAGAGAAATGATAGTATTATTCTTAACAGATGGTTACCCGAATGTAGATATACCTAATCAAATTGCTCAGTATGAATATTTAAAAAACCAATATCCATATATTACCATAAATGGTATTCAATATGAGATGGGAAACGAGATTCTAGAACCAATAATACAAGTTAGCGATAATCAATATTTTGCTGATATGGAAACTTTGAATAATGTTCTATTTGATGCAAGTGTTAATCCAGAAAAATACGTAACATACCAGATAATAGATTATGTTGAAAATACTTATTTTTCTTTAAACAGTGTAGATGACATTACAGTAAGCCAAGGAACGGTAGAACTAACAGAAGAAGAAGGCAAGCAAAAAATCATATGGACGATTACAGATTTAAAAACTGGTGGCAATGCAAATCTTTCTATGAAACTACAACTAAAAGAAGAATTTATTGGTCAGGGCGGAATATATCCAACAAATGAAAGCGAAGAAATTATAAGTACAATAGAAGATATTCCAGATGAGAATGTTTCAAGCACACTAACACCAGTATTAGAAGATAACTATGAAGTCATATACGATGGAAATGATCCCGAAGGATGTACTGTTTCTAATATGCCTGAAACTGTAAATTATTCTGTTTATGATACTGTAGCTGTTTCTCAAGAAAAACCAACTTGTAGTGGTTATGAATTTAAAGGATGGGAATTTGAAAGTGATAATATTAATAAGGTCAATGATGATTACTTCATTATGCCAGAAAATGATGTTACATTAAGGGCAACATGGTCTAAAGTGGAATTAGCAAAATCCATGGATGGCACAGTATATAGTATTACAGATTTTTATTATGTTATAGCAAATCAAGCAGTAATGGATAATATATCAAGCGAGTTTGTAAGCTCCAATACAGGAATTAATTTTAGTCAGATATCTTCTGATACTAATGGTAAGGGCGTATATGAAAAAGTAGAAACAGAAAATGATGAATATCCAGTTTATTATTATCGAGGAGATGTAGATAATAATCATGTAAAATTTGCAGGATTCTGTTGGAGAGCGGTAAGAACTACTTCAACAGGAGGAGTTAAGTTAATTTATGATGGAGAACCAGACGAAAATGGTAATTGTGATAATACAGGGACAGCATCGCAATTAGAGACAACTAGTGCATTTAATTCAATTCGTACATCTCCAGCAGATGTGGGATATATGTATGGAGAAAGATATACATATAGTAGGAAAAATATGAGTAGCGGTAGCGAAGGTATTATATATGGAAATAATGCAGAATGGGATGGGTCAAAATATATATTAATAGACACATATACTAGTAGTAATGGATGGAGTGAAGATAGAACAACACTTGCCACCAAGTATCACTATACCTGTTTATCGGCAGATAATACTTGTAATAGTGTTTATTATATTAACTACTTTCAAAGTAGTAGTACAGTATATTATTTAACTTTAAGTAATGGAGCAGATATAGAAAGTGCCAAAAATGAGATGTTTACAAATACTACTAATTCAACAATTAAAACGGTAATAGATAATTGGTATTCTGAAAATATAGCAGAATATACAGACTATTTAGAAGATACAGTCTGGTGTAATGATAGAAGTATTTATTCTGGAAGTTTAGGAGGAAAAGATTTTAATGCTGGGACACTTCCTTCATACTTTGGAGCATATGTAAGGTGGATGAATGGTAATCCAAGTGTAGAATGCCCATCAGATAATGATTCCTTTACCGTAAGTGCAAAGAATGGAAATGGAGCCTTGACTTATCCTATAGCATTACTAACAGAAGATGAGATGATGTTAGCAGGAGGAAGAAGAAGCATTAATAATACAAATTATTATTTATATACTGGGCAATATTATTGGTCACTTTCTCCTTATTCCTTTTCTAGTGGTGCATATAACTTCAACTTAACCTCTAGTGGTCGATTGGAAGATAACTTCGTGAATATTTCGTATGGTGTACGTCCGGCTATATCACTTGTGCCTGGAATTGATGTTGTGAATGGAGATGGAAGCAGTGAAAATCCTTATGAAGTAGCTATGCAGTAAGGAATTATTCATAAATTTGCAGAAAGGAGAATTGAGATGAAAAACAAAAAAAAGTTAATAATTGGCTTGCTCATTTTAGCTATTATAGCTGTTACTATTGTTGCCGCAATTATAGCATCTCCTTCTTTAGCTGCTCCATTAGAAAATGATGTTAGGATTGAAGAAAATAGTGAATTAATATATTACATTGATGTTATATATGACGGAAAAGATGTAGAGGCTACTACTTCTAGTGATAATGCCACAGCCAGAGTTTATAGTGATTATATCTATGTAGAAGATAAAATTCCTGATGGTTTAATATTTAAAGGCTTTGTATCCTCAGCTGATGGCGATACAATTGGAGCAGTAAAACGTAGTGATGGAACGTATTGTGCTGGTTACGTAGAAAATGGGATGAGCGGTTTAGAGTATAATGAATTAACGCGTACGGTTTCCTTTAAAGTTAAAAACCTACAAGCTGGCTGTAAAATAACAGTGGGTATTATTACCCAAACTCCAACTTTACCAACGGGAATTTATAGAATGGATTTTTATAATACTGCTTATGGTAGAGAAGGTAGTAGCACAGTTAATTCCAATACGGTTCATACCTTTATAGGCCGTAATTCTGCATCAACATACCAAGTAATATATCAATATGAAGGAGATGTTCCTGAAGGGGCTCCTAATCCTCCAGTAACAACTTCTTATGTTGCCGGAAGTACGGTTGGTGTTAGCCAAGATATAACAGTAGAAGGATATGATTTTAGTGGTTGGACAACAGATGATGTTGCAGTATCTAATGGCTCATTTACGATGCCTACTAATACAGTAACATTTGTAGGAAGTTTTACAGAAAAAAAAGATAACTATAATGTAAGTTATACAATCTCTGGTGATGTTCCAGAAGGTTATGCTGTTCCCCTTGAAAAAAGTTATGCAGCTGGTAGTGATGTTAAGTTGGACTCCCTAAAACCAGGTGATGTTATCAATGGCTATCGGTTCCTTGGTTGGACATCAACAGATGTTGAACTTCCGGATACTTCTACAGATGAGTCTACTATCTTTACAATGCCAAATCATAATGTTGAAATAGTAGGAAGTTTTGAAAGAATTAGTTATACAGTTACCTATCTCTTCCAAGGTTCTGCTATTCCACCAAATGCAGATAGCCTATTACCAACAGTAGAGTCTTATTATCCTGGAGATAAAGTAACACTAGCTCCTTATCCAGAAGCATCTGGTTATCGGTTCCTTGGTTGGTATTATGCTGATGAATTTACGATGCCAGAAGAAAACGTTGTTATATATGGTGAATGGACAGTGGAAACTGGCACCTTTGCCCCAACGATTACAAAAAGTATTTCTAATAAGCAGGATTCTTATAAAGAAGGCGATATTGTTACTTTTGATATTACAGTAACCAATACTGCTGACTTTGCAATTAGAGACGTTATTCTGGAAGAAGGAACAGATGGCTGTTACTTTGTAACGGGAAACGATTATACAGTTAGAAATGATAGTTATGTTTTAATACAGACGATTGCACCTGGGAACAGTGTTACCGTACATGCCCAGTATGAAGCAGGCAGTGATGTTGTTAGAAATATTACTAACGTTGTAGAGTTAACTGGTGCTTTAGCAGATAATAATTATTATTTAGATACAAGTCAAGATTATATAGCAGCATCAGAGTTTGTTGTTGCAAATATCTCTTTAGAAATCACTAAAATTAATGAAGATAATGAGACGTTAACTGGTGCAGAATTTACTTTGTATCGTAATCAAGAATTGACAAACGTTGTTTCTACGGGCTTGTCCTTTAATGGTTTGACCCCAAATACTACCTATTATTTGGCAGAAACAAAAGTTCCTACTGGTTATCAAATATTAGGTAAAGTATTGGAAATAAATGTGGGTAGTGATGGAACTATTACTATTCCTGAATATGATGTTTCTACTCAAAATGGAGTGAATGAAGTGTCTATTATTAATTCTGCAATTAATGTATTACCAAATACAGGCGGCAGTGGTGTTATTCCATATATAGTTATTGGTTTAATACTAGTGATTGCTGGAGTAGTATGCTTAATTGTGGTAATAAGAAAAAGAGGTGAAAAACATGAAAAAAGTAATATGTAGTATGATTTTTCTCCTTTCCATTTCCATCTTTGGAATTTTGGATGTAAAGGCGGAAAGTATTGATGTTTCTAGACCATCTAGTCTCACGGTTACTTATCAGTATGATACACTCTTGCTTACTAATGTAGATGTTTCTTTATACTATTTAGCTGGTATAGATGCATCTGGAGAGTTTATGTTTACTGATGAGTATCAGAGTGTTTCTTTCGATACTACCGATATTAGTGCATCTGAATTGACTTTACAAGCCGAGGTGATTGAACGCTATATTGAAGATAATACTTTACAATCCACCAGTCTTTTAAAGACAAATCAGAATGGTATTGCTAACTTTTCCTCTCTGGTACCTGGTTTATATTTAGTAACAGTAGATAGCAAAGTAGTTGATAATTGTCGTTATGATGCTTCTCCAACGATAATTAATATTCCAACACTTGAAAATGGTGCTTATCAATATGATGTTAAAATAAATATAAAGACAGAAAAAGAAGAGGTAGAACAAGAAGTCACTTCTCCAGGTGATAATAACAGTGATAATAATTCTGAAGCAGTGCCAAATACTATAGATAATATTATTTTTTATGTAATATTACTTGTCGCTTCTATTATTATTATATTTGGGGTAATAATTTATATTTTAAAAAAGAAAGGTGAGAAAAATGAAAAAAAGAAATAAAATATTATTAATGAGTATTCTTACAATATTTTTGTTCATAGGAATGCTTAATGTATATGCTATTACTACAAGTGGTACTCCTGGTACAGCTGACCCTAATAGCAGACTTGTAACAGATACAGCTACTTTATCCGTTACAGGTGTAGAAGCTAGTGACACATTTAGAGCTTATAAAATTCTAGATACATTCTATAATAGTTCTACTAATGTAATTACTTATGAATTTACTGCTGATTTTAAGAGTTTTTTAAGCAGTAGTTATGGAGAAAGTTATAATGATATAACAATAGATGATTATTATAGTTATACTAGCGGAAATATTACATCTGGTTCTACTTTATCAGCTTCTGATATAGATAAACTAGCTAGTGCTTATGCTGGTTATATTAGAGCAAATGATATATCTGGAACAGATATGTCAGTTTCAGGAACTACTGCGAGTGCTACAGTAGCAGCAGGTTCTTATTTAGTACTTCCAACTAGCACAATTAAGGTATATGCAGTTATGGTTGGAAATATTGATTTTACTGCATCAGGCAATGATTGGCAGATTAATAATGAAGAAATTGTCGCAAAAGTAAGTGATGCAGGTATCACAAAATCTGTGGGAGAAGATGGATATGATAGTGGATCTTACTCTATTGGAGATGATGTTCCATTCATAATTGAAGGTACTGTCCCTGTTTATCCTACAAATGCAACTAATAAGGTTTATACAATTACCGATACACTTAGTGAAGGATTAGATTTTAATGCTATTACTAATGTTATTATTAAAGATGGTGAAGAAACTTTAACTACAGCAAGTAATGGTACAGTAACAAATAGTGAAAGTGAGACAGTTGCAACTATTGATATATCTGGAAGAACTATGACAATTGAGTTTAATGTTGCTAATATTAATAGTACTACTGTAACAATTAATTATACAGCTAAATTAAATAGTAATGCTGGAATAGGTGTTGATGGAGGAAATAGTAACAACGCTCAATTAACTTATTCTAATGATCCATACGGAGATGGTACTTATACAACTTCTCCAGAAGAAAGTGGAGGTTCTGTTGATATTTATTTGTATGGATTAGAAATATATAAATATGAAGATGGTAATAATTCTACTCCATTACAAGGTGCAGAGTTTGCTATTTATAAAGATAGTAGTTTAGAAAATATTGTTACAACAGTAACTACTAATGGTGAAGGTATTGCTACCTATGCTGGATTAGCTGAAGGAACTTATTATGTTCAAGAAACAAAAGCTCCTACTGGTTATCGTTTAGATAATACAATTCGTGAAATTAAAGTAGGTCCAGTTGAAGGAAGCTTAGATGAAGCTGATACACCAGGATACTATCGTTTAGAAGTAGCTAATACAGAACTTGGTTTATTACCAGTTACTGGTGGTATTGGAACTATTGTAATTACTTTAGTTGGTTTAGTAATTGTTGGAGGAGCAATTTATTTCTTCTTTGTTTATCGTAAGAAAAACAACAATAAGGGGGAGAAACATAATTAATTCATGAATAAAGAGATAAAAGAAAAACTTATTATTTTTCTATTTATCCTTATGATTGTTTTGGGATTAGGAATGATCCTTTTTCCTTTAATTAGTAATCAAGTTAATAAAATACAGTATCAGAAAGTTATTGGTACTTATGATGATAAAATTGTTCAAAATAGTGAAACGGAAAATAATCAAATGTTAACTGAAGCTAGAGAGTATAATTACTCTATTTCTACAACAGATATTATTGATGTTTTCCAAAATCCTGTTCAAACAAATTCTACTGAGTATTTATCTATTTTAAATGTGGATGATAACGGAATGATGGGATATATCTCCATACCAAAGATTGATGTTAGAATTCCAATCTATCATGGTACTAGTTCAGATATATTGCAAAAAGGGGTAGGACATCTAGAAGGAAGCTCTTTTCCTGTGGGAGGTGAAAGCACACATGCTATTTTATCGGCACACCGAGGACTTCCTTCTTCACGTCTATTTACAGATCTAGATCAACTCGAAGAAGGGGACATCTTTTATATTTATGTTTTAAATGAAGTTCTTGCCTACCAAGTAGACCAAATATTAGTTACAGAGCCATCAGAAACAGAAGCTTTAAAAATAGTAGACGGTAAAGACTATGTTACTTTAGTTACATGCACACCATATGCTATTAATACTCATCGGTTACTAGTTCGTGGGGAAAGAATAGAATATAATAAGCAAGTTGAAGAACAGACTGTAGAAGATAGGTCTTTATCTACTGCTGATATTATTTTATACATTAGTTTAATAATTGCTATTTTATTAATTATCATTGCAGTAATCGTGAGTGTTCGTCATAAGAAAAATAAAAATAGATATACTCAAATAAATGACAATCCAACTAATGTTTCTATAATGCCTCTTGAAAGTGAAGTGGTAGAAACAAAAGTAGAGGCATTATCTAATTATCAAGAACAACCTAACAACGTTTCTACAATGCCTCCTAAAAGTGAAGTGGCAGAAACAAAAGTAGAGGCATTATCTAATTATCAAAATCAACCTAACAATGTTTCTACAATACCTCTTGAAAATGAAGTGGCAGAAACAAAAGTAGAGGCATTATCTAATTATCAAAATCAACCTAACAATGTTTCTACAATACCTCTTG
>CALVKV010000047.1 GCA_944333305.1 uncultured Bacilli bacterium | reverse complement strand
CTCCAATTCAGTTCGAAAACAGTCTAAATTTATAAAAACCCCCTCTAAAATGTGTCCACTTTCTTGACATAAGTCCCAAATGTAGATTGACGAATTAATTTACCCCAGAATTGACGAATTATTTTATCCTGATAATTAAAATTAGTCATATCTATTACTTCCCTTCTGTTTCCTATCTTTTATACTTACATTCTACCACAGTAAACTTGTTGTTGTCTAGATTAATTAGATTCCCATATAGCTTCTGCAACTACTTTTTTTATTCCATTTACAGAAAAATAAGGAATAAAATCATTACTTGAGAATCTATACAGTTCTTCTTCTTTATAATCTTTTACATTTATTAAATTCTTATCTTTTGTATAATAAAACCAATCTTTATCGATTAGAATATAAATAATCCAATGTGAAAAGATATATTTATTACTTTTAAACATATTAGGGAGAAGATGATTTTCTCCATTGTTTAATTGTTTTTCTTCTACCTCATAACTTTCTATATTATTAACTTTGTCATTTAAACTACTTCTTTTTTTGCTAATATATATCATCTTATATCTTTGATTTTTCTTATCTTTACTATAATCTTTTTCTTTTCTTACTTTTTTATTAACTGCTTCTATAATAAAATTTTCTGATATACTTTTCTTTTCATCTAATATTTTATAGACATTATCATAATCAATAGATGGATTACTAGATAAAACTTCTAAATTATTATTAAAATAACGATTTGATAGATTAAACATTTCTAATAAATGTGTTACTTTATCACCATTTCTTTTACCAACAAAGAAGTTCTTTTTAAATATAATACTAAAACAACAACCATGGAATGAATTTGTAAATATATAGCTTGCATATTTTATATAGCCTAACCATTCTTCTAATCCTATATCATATAAATATTTATGTTTTACTTTACTATTTTTAGGTACTCTTCCATATTTTAATGGTCTATCTGTTACTTCTATAATAGTTAAATCATTCTTTTCTGCAAACTTAATAGCTTCTTCTATTGTATCAGTTGCTTTCTCAACTACATAATATAAAAATAAATATTCTTTTTCTTTAGGCTTTTTTATATACTTATTCCAAAAGTCCTCATTATGTAATAAAACAGGATCTAGTACTACATTTGCTTTCTTATTAGAATTTTCTTCAATATATCTCTTTAAACTTTCTTCTCTTACTGATATACAATCAATATCATTAATATATTTAAAGAATTCTTTTTGTTCTTCTTCGGTCTTTGCAAAATTAACCCCTCTACTTGCAGAATAAGATATTTTTAATTTATTTTCCATACAACTACTACCTAGAAAGAATCCTCTGTCAAATCCTTCATGGGGTTCATTTTTCCATATTACATCTGTAACACAAATATAGCAGTCAAAATCTAAAGACTCTACTTCTAAAGAAGCAGAGTTATAACATTTTTCTGTTTTAAGATAATTATTATCGATAAAGTCTTGAAATTTATTGTATCTTATTTCTCGTTCCTTATATATTTTTTTAAAGTCATTTTTCTTTTGTTCATAATCTTTTATCTTCTTTACTTTTAAAGGATTACCTTTTTTTAACTTCTTTAAACAGTTTTTATAATAAGTATAAGGATGTTCCATATCAAAGCCATTAAAATAAATGGGTTGATAATTAATTACTGTAGATTTATATCCTTTCTTTAATAAGAATTGTTGAAATGCAAAAGTATGTAACGGACATGCAAAGTTTAAATATTTTGAATACATATTGATGGAAATAATGCCGATTTTCATAGGTTTGTTTCTCCATTCTTTAGTTATTTCAAAATAAATGGATTAGATGCACTTCCACTACCAGATTTAATCATAACATTGTTATTTAACATAATTGTTGGTCTTATTCTTTTATATCCAGATGTAGTATTTAAATCTATATAACCATTACCTTTAATTACATAAGCTTCATAATTGTTAAGCGAATTACCAGTTAATAACCACCATTCTGTTTCTTTTAATCTTAAATAATTATAGTTTTGACAGCTCTTATCAATAGTTGCTAAACAATTAGCATCTAATGAAGCATTCATATAATCACTGGCAGTTAATAAACCTATCATTTGATTTTCTAAAACATCTGCACACTCTATAGTATTATCTTTAGCTGTATCAGATGGAGTACGCTTACCTATGCATAAGTTAAAAGTTGTTAATTTTTCTTTATCATTATTACTTAATAATCTATAATCAATATCAATTTTATTATTATAAAGATTATCTAGATATTCATAAACTCTACTAACTCTATAATCATTAAAACCACTATTAAATAGTCTATCTGGATTATATCTATCATCATAATATGATGATAAAGTTGATATTGGTTCATTTAAGATTAATAATAGTTTATTATCAGAAGTAACTTTAACAATTCTAAACAATTGATTATCTAAGCTAACATAGTTATTAACATCATCACCACGGTAAACTGTTTCGCCATTCATTTGATATAAACCATTACCAGAGGTAACTATTCCTTGTTCTAAAACAGCTTTATATAATTCCTTGGTAGTATAATTATCCCCACAGTCAAGGTATGGTGTATAGATTAAATTGTCATTTATCATAGTTACTTCTACTCTACCACTACAACTTTCGCCTTCACGAAGTTCACTTAAAGGATCCATATAACCAGCTTCTGCTAAAGCACTAGCTCTAACAGTCACTGTTTCTCCCTCTTCTTGTGGTAATAGGCCACTTTGAACTTCATAATATTCCATAGCAGAGTTTTTCATTATTTCTTCTATTTCTTCATAACTTTTATTTCCACCAGTTACTAAAGATATTATTAATATAATAATTAATATTAATACTAGAACTCCTACTACTATTAACATAATTCTCATTAATTTCTTTTTCATACCGTTGTTATCCTTAGTAGGTTTTGGAGCTTCAGTAGGAGTATTCTTAATAATTTCTTTACCTTTATTATCATTCATAGTAAAACACCACTGCCTTTCCTTAAGCTAAATAAATTGTAGCATTATTTACAAATAATTGCAATTACTTACACTTCTTCTTGTAAATAATGTAAAGTCTCATAAGCTTTAGGGTTAATAGTCTTATTTTTTTCTTTTAAATTCTTTATTTGATTCTTAAGACATAATATAATTGCTTTATCAATATTTTTGTAAGCTAGATCTCTTTCTTCTAGAATACCAGGATAATTTTTTCCTTTTTCAATCTTATCTGCTAAATAAACAATTTTGCCTAATAAATCCATATTAGGATAGCCTGTAGTATGATATCTAATAGCTAAAACCATATTATCAGTAAAATTATATTTTTCTTTAACAATAACGGAAGCTATAAATCCATGAACTATATTTTTATTTTCTTTTAATAATAATTCCTTAGGTAGATTATATTCCTTTATAATTTTTTCATTTTCTAAAGGAGATAATTCCTTACATAAATCATGGGTTAAGCCACACAACTCGCACTTTAAAATCTCACTTTCACTAGCATGATAGTGTTTAGCTAAAGATGATGCTTCTTCCATTACTCTAAGACAATGATTATATCTATATTCTGATAAATTTTCTTTTACTTCTTTTTTTATTTCTTCAATATTCCACATATTATCACTTCAATAATATTATCCCATATTTATCTCTTTAGGTAAAGTTACTGTTACTCTTGTACCTTCTCCTTTGACTGAATTATACACTATAGTACCATTATGTTGTTCTATTATTTCTTTAGATAAACTAACACCTAGGCCACTACCTCTTTTTTTAGTAGTAAAAAACATTTCACTAACATTATTTAAAACATCTTTATCCATACCTACTCCATTATCTTCTATAATTATATTCATAAATTCTTTATCACTTTCTATACTTATATTTATTTTATTTTCTTTTTTAGTTTCATCTTTCGCTTCTATAGCATTTTTTAAAAGATTAATAAATACTTGTTTTAATCTATTATAGTCAGCATTAATATAAATATCTTCATCTGATAAATTAAAATTTGCTTTTATACCATTTTTCTTAAACAATCCTCCTAAATATTCTTCTAAATCTTCTAGAAGCATTATAAGATCCATTTCTTCTTTTTCTATTTTTATCTTAGTATAATCTAGAAAATCATCCATAAGAATTAAAGTTCTTGTTATCTCATCTTTAATAATAGGAATATACTTTCTTACCTTTTTCTTATCATTTATATCTATCATATCTAAGTAGCCCTTACAGACAGCGATAGGATTTTTTATTTCATGAGTCACTTTAAATAATGAGCTTCTTAATTCCTTTTCTTTTTCTATATTCTCTAAGTCGCTGTGTAACTCAACTATTTTTTCTACTTTAGCAAAGATAGAAATAATTAGATTAGTTACAAAATATAAAGTTATGATAATTGTAAATAAATAAAATAGATTTGATGAAAAACTTGCTTCTGGATTAATAAACCAAAATACAGCTAGAGATAACATGAAACTTTTTATAATGATGAAATAGTTAACAACATTAATTGGTTTTAATTTCTTTTTTATAAATAATGAATATATTATTAAATAACTACTATACTCTAAAGCTAGAAATAAAGGACTAATATTTAAAAATAAACTCTCATAGACAATTAATATTAAAGATAAAAATATTGCTAGTGATATTTTACGTTTGTAATAACATATAAGTAATGGAATATCAAATAAAGTAATAGGATAATCGTTATAACAACTTGTTCCAAATCTTAAAACAAAATATAGTGAACTAATTATTGCTACTTCAAAACCTAAATCTTTTTCTTCTACTAGTAAATTTTTCTTATAAATTGTATATAGTAAATATAAAGATAAAGGACAAAGTAAAAAGATAATACTTTTAATTATAACTTCAATATACGACATATTTTTCCCTCTTTCTAAAATAAGTATATGTCACTGCTTTGTAGAAATTTGTCGAAAAATGAGGAAAAAGAAAAAATAGAGATTCTTCTCTATTTTAATTCATCAATATATTTTTTTAATTGTTTTGACTCAGGTCCTAAAATAATCTTTAGTTGATTATTAATTTCAACTATACCTTTAGCACCTAACTTTCCAATAGACTCTTTGTCTGCTTTAGTAATATCTTTTAAAGTTACAATAAATCTAGATAATTTTGATTCTGTACTTATAATATTATCTTTACCACCAAGATATTCTACTAATTTGTTTAAATCAATATTAGCATCTTTCTTGTTAGCTTTTAAAACAGCAAGTAAGATAATTAATATTACTACTATAATAACTACATATTGTATATCTAATAAATTCATATCTAACACCCAATATAATTATACTCTATTATAGAAAAAAATAAAAGTGGAAATTATAGAAACGTTTTCACATAAACTAATATAGAAGTTATAGGTAATCGACTACACGAAAAAAGAATAGTCTCATAACCTATATTAGATAATAGATAAGAGGTGGTGTAAACAGTGGAAAATAAAGAAACATGTTGTTTAGGAAAATTATTAAAAGTTATTGATATATTACAAAGGAACACTAGTGGTAGTGATTGTTTTGATGAGTCCTGTACAAGGCCATATTTAGGAAGCAGTCCTAATATTATTTGTTTTAATACAAGACCTGTTACTTTCTATACTAGAAACGGTAATATATTTAGTACTACTTATACATTAGATGGTACTACTAATACTTCTTCTACTTTTAGAGTTGAAAGTGTTGATGATGCCTGCGTTAAATGCCGTATTTTAAGACCTAATCCTGATACTAGTGATGTAACAAGAGCGTTTCTATCTACTAATGAATTTATAACTATTAATTTAGATTGTATCTGTGTTATTAGTTGTTTAGATGATATTATCATTGATAATTTATAAAAGGAGGAGATTTTATGTGTAATGAAAAAAATTGTTTAACATCCATACTAGAGACAATTCTTTGCTTACAAAATGTTAAAGATGATGCTTGTGAAGTACTAGGATGTGATAAGCCTTACTTAGGTCCTACTCCTAATTTCGTATGTTATAATACAAGGCCAATAAACTTCTATAATTGTTCAACTGGAGAACTTTGGACTTTTCCTTATACAATAGGGTCAACAAGTGGTACTTCTTCAATTTTTAGATTAGAAAATTTGGAAGGTAATTGTTGTACTTGTAGAGTGTTAGCGACAAATTCTGATACTAGTAGTAGTGAACCTTATCTTTTAACTAATACATTCTTTACTATTAATTTAGATTGTGTATCTGCTGTTAGATGTTTACAAGATGTATTTATAAGTGGTGTTTAAAAAATAAAGTCCATCTTTATGCTGATGGACTTTTTATTTCTAATGAAGTAATTGTTGAAATTGGTATTACTTCATTATCTAAAGTAATGATAGAATCATTTTTCCTTAAAGCTAGATAGGTGTCGACTGTTTTATTAGAAAAAGTAATAGTTACAGGGATATTAAATGCATAACCTTTAGTTTTAAAAATTTTATTTATTTTTTCTTCAATTGATAAATTATTATCAATAGTTTTTTCGTGTTTTTTTGTATTTATTCTATTGCTTACTTTCTCATAATAGTATTTTTGATTAGTATCTTTAGGACTATCATTAAGTTTAAAAATTGGTGGTAATTGTTTCATAGATTTCCCTCCTATTACATTTTATGTTTTTTGACTAATAAAATTGCCTTTTTTTTGATATAATAGTAATGACCTTGATGAAAGAAGCGTGTTACTATGAGGAAAAAAGAAAGAATTGACTTAACAATTGTTATACCTATTGTTTTATTTTTTATTATAAGTATTACTAGTATATACAGTGCAATGACTTATCTTTCTCCTGATAATGGTAATTTAGCACTGAAACAAGCGATATGGTATTTAGTTGGTGTTGTTATAATTATAATACTATTTAAATTAAAAAATGATTATTTGTATCGGAATGCTTGGTTTTTTTATATAATTGGAAACATCTTACTATTATCACTTCTTTTATTTGCGCCAGAAATAAATAATAGTAAATGTTGGTTTGTTATTCCTTATATAGGTAGTTTTCAACCGAGTGAATTTATGAAAATATTTATTATGTTAGTACTTGCTGTTATGATTTCTAATTTTAGAGAAACGACAGACCATCCTAGTATTAAAGAAGAATTTATATTTATTTTAAAAACATTAATAGTTGTTTTAATACCTAGTATTTTAACTTTCCTAGAACCTGATACAGGGGCAGTTATGATTTATTTTATAATTTACTTTTGTATGATGTTTACATCAGGTATAAGGCTTAGATGGTTTGTTGTTTTAGGAATAATAATTGCTGTAATGCTTAGTTTAGTGTTAGGATGTTATTTCTTAAATGAGGATTTATTTGTTAATATTTTTGGTACTGACTTATATTATAGATTTGATAGAATATTAGATTGGCAAAATGGTAGTGGCTTACAACTTGAAAATGCCTTAGCAGCGATTGGATCAGCAGGAGTATTTGGACATGGCTTTAATCAAACACCTATTTATTTCCCTGAGTCTGGAACTGATTTTATCTTTGCTGTATTTGCTTCTAACTTTGGACTTTTGGGAGCGATTATCTTAATTGGTATAATTATTTTCTTTGATACAAGATTAATTGGTATGGCAACTAAAAAGATAGCTTCAAGGGATAAGTTTGTTTTGGCAGGAATTATTGGAATGCTTGTATTCCAGCAAGTTCAAAATATAGGAATGACTTTAGGACTCTTACCTATTACAGGTATTACTTTACCATTTATTAGTTATGGTGGTAGTAGTTTATTATCATATTTAATATTAGTTGGTATTATTTTAAATATAGGTAATGAAAAAGAAAGAGAGTATAATGTTTAAAAAAATCAGGTATTAAACCTGACTTTTTTGTTATCTTATAGACATCGCTTTAATCTTATCTTTTATTATTTCATTATCTGTTTCTACTCTATTCTCATCATCTAATTTAGCATAAGCATAAGTAAGAGCATCTAATTCTTCATCTAAATCTCTTTCCTTCAAAAATAGTAGTTCCTCCATAGCTTCCACACTTGCATCTTTAAATTCTAAAAGATCATCTTTTCTTTTTATATCATTTAAAACTTCATCTAAAGTATCATCTATTGTTTCACCCGCTTGTAGCCTTTGTGTATATTCGCCAGAAAGTTCTAAAAATCTTTGTAGTTCGTTTAATTCCATTTTATGTTGCTGTTTTAAATACTTATTATATAAGTCTATTATTGTAAAGGTTCTATCAAAATTATTTACTTTTACAATATAATTAAGAAAATCAACTATTGCATTTGCACCTTCCGTTATATCATAATTTCGTTCATTGACTACATTTTCCAAAGTTATAAATTTAGCCAGAAGGTTTTTATCAAATATATAATGTGATAAATCATTAAAAAGAGTTGAAACAAGCCATCTAGAGTCAAAGTTTCTTATAAATTTTCCTTCTCCAATACTCCCATATACATCAAGCTGATAGTAATGTACAGTAGAATAATTTCCATATTTATTATTAATATAAGTAATAGCATCTGCAATAACTGATTTTCTGAGTTTTTTATTATCGGTAGAAATAGTTTCAAATTCTTCAGTTCTAACATAATAATGACCATATTCTAAAATACAGTAATGAAGTCTTTTTTTTCTATCATTGAAATTTTCCGTTATCTTTAATTCTACAAATTCTTTTCCCATATACATCCCTCTTTTTTAGTAATGCTTATTATATAGTTTTTTTTAGGTTTGTCAATTATTTATTTTTCTAGCACTTCTTCATATACTTCTTTTAATTGTTTACCTACTGTTTTAATATCACAAGATTCTGCTATCTTTCTTGCTCCTTTACTTACACTTTTTAATTCTCCATTTAAGAACATTTTTATTTTCTTTTCAAATTCATTGACATCTTTTGCTTTATAAACATTAACTCCATCTGTTAGATAATTAAATATTGGGATATCTCTTATTATAGTATTAGTTTCCATTGCACAGGCTTCAATGATTGGTATACCTTCAGTCTCTTCAAACGTTGGGAATAAATATAGGTCACATCCTCCTAAAGCTTCTCTTATCATTTCTTGTGGTACATGACCTGGGAACTTAATGTTGGGTAAGTCTTTTGATTCTTTTAAAGCTTTTTTAACATCACTAGTCGCTGCAGCGATTGGACTTGAGCCAAACCAAATAAATTTATATTCAGGTAAACGTTTGGCAAGTTCTACAAAGTCAACTATTCCTTTTCTTCTACTATAGATACCAATACCTACTATTACTTTATCATCTTTCTTATAATCATATCTTTTACGAAATGTTTCTTTATAAGATTTATCAGGCTTAAAGAAATCTAATTCTAGTCCATTAGATATAGCGAATATTTTCTTATTTTCTAATCCTTTGTAATGTTCTAAGATATTTTTAGAATATTCTGTAGGTGTTACAATAATATCTCCATAGCGATAACACTTAATAATCCACCATTTAAATAACTTACTTGTTAAATGTCCGAAGATAAAACCATCACGATAATCTTCTTCTGTTGAATGAGCATGGTATACGATTTTTATTCCTTTTTTCTTAAGTTTTCTAGCAAGAAAATATGATTTTAAAAAATAAGTATTTATATGTGCAATATCATAAGTATCGTTTATATCAGTAGTATAATCAATACCTTCTAATTCTAATGCTTTCATTTGATGTTGTATAGCTTTACCTAGTCCACTTACTCCTATTACTTTTAATCCTTCTGCATATAATAAAACTTTCATCTGCTTCACTCCTTGCTACAATAATAACATATATTTTTTTGCAAATAAACTATTGACAAGTGTTTTTTTACTGTGATATAATCAATTTGTTCTTAAGCAATGGGGAATTAGCTCAGCTGGGAGAGCGTCACGTTTGCACCGTGAAGGTCAGGGGTTCGATCCCCCTATTCTCCACCATT
>CALVKV010000046.1 GCA_944333305.1 uncultured Bacilli bacterium | reverse complement strand
AATGCTCCCTTATCTTCTTTATAGATAACCTCTTCATTAGATAAAGCAGTCATTTGAACTGGATCCCAGTTAATAATCCTCTCTCCTCGATAAATTAAACCTTTCTCATAAAGTTTAACAAAGACATATCTAACCGCTTTACTAAGTCCTTCATCTAAAGTAAATCTTTCTTTCGTATAATCAAGACTAAGCCCAAGTTTTGCCCATTGTTCATGAATAGTAGTAGCATACTCATCTTTCCAGCTCCAAGCATGTTCTAACCATTCATCACGAGTTATCCCTCTAGGATTAATCCCCATTTCTCTTAGTCTCTTATCAACTTTCGCTTGGGTGGCAATACCAGCATGATCCATTCCAGGAACCCATAAAGCATCATAGCCATTCATTCTCTTATATCTAATTAAAATATCTTGTAGTGTTGTATCCCAAGCATGACCTAAATGTAGTTTACCTGTAACATTAGGTGGTGGTATTACTATACAAAAAGGCTCTTTACTCTTATCTTTATCACCTTTAAAGTATCCTTTATTTACCCAATTATTATACTTATCTTTCTCTACTTCTTTATGATTATATTTTTTATCTAACATGACCTATCTCCTCACTTTTCCTATTTCTTTTAATCATTTGATTTTCTATCACATCAAGTCCATATATCTCATCAGTATAAATAGTATCATCTACTCTTCTAAAAATATATGCGCCTACTGTCCCATAACTAGCATAATCATCTTTATGATTTTCAAAATATTCTAACTGTCTATCTGTAACTTTACTTGGAAGATAAAAAGCTATGACACCTATATCATCTTCAGTCTTATAATTAAAATGTCCTAACTCTGCAATACTAAGACCTGCTCTATGTGATTCATCATCTCTAAAATTCAGACCTAAATTATTATCGTCAGAAAATTTCTGATAACCTTTAACATGATATTCATCATCTAAAATATCCTGTTCAAACTTATCTTCTAATATTTGTTCTTCATCCGGAATAATGACGACTTTTCCTCTTTTCATAGACTCCTCCTTAAAATAAAAAATAACTATAACTTAAGGGCGTCAAACAAGGAGTCTACGCTGTACCACCTTAATTTATAGTTATTAAACTATTCTCATTATTGATAACGGCCTTTCCCGTGGTAACTTACTACTATTTCAGAAACCCTGCTCTATTCACTACCTTCCATATATCATATTGTTAATTTCCACCAGCCATTAACTCTCTATAAATACTTTACATGTACTCCTTGAATATCAATCGCATTTAAGTGTATTATAAGCTATTATTAGAGATTTTACAACTGCCTTTTTTTATTTTCCTCTAAATAAGGAATAACATCTGCTAACTCTCCTTCATAAATTGTCACACCATCTCTAACAACATTTACATTAGCTATTAAACTTTCTTTAATCTGCTTAACATCATTCACATCATTAACAAATGATTTTAATGCCTCCTGTTGAAATTCATTAATATTAATATCTAAATAAACAATTATAACACCCTTAGTGATGAAGCCAATAACTAAGTTACAATCACTAGTTAACTCATTATAACTTAAATTAGGATTCATTTTATAACCTAAAGTGTTTTCTATTTCACGCTTATGAAAACTTTTTGTAACCGTCTTTTTAATTACTTCATCTGGTGTTATTATGACAACAGCTGTATTTCTGTTATTTAATACATACTTATAATAGTCTTCCAGCATTAAACTATTTAAATCAAAATTTCGATACTTATTGAACATTTCTTGTTCATAAGGATTTAGCATTAAGAGTTTTTCTTTATAAAAATATTCACAAATACCACTAACACTTCTTTGATTATCTGAGTAATTATAACCATAATCATATAAATCATAATTACTCTTACAGTCGTTATAAATTTTAAAAGCAAATTCTTTTTCTTCTTTGTATTTATCTAAAACTTCTTTCAGTTTATCAATATCTCCTAAACTAGGTCTATAAGGAATATAAATGTTGACATCATATTCAGGTAAAATATTTATTTTTCCCATATCACTTATTCCTGGATGTAAAGCCCTAATTATAGTATAATTACCATCTAAGTATTGTTTATAAATATCAGTAAAGTTTTTATTATTAGTTAATAATTCCCTATCACTATATAAAGTTACTCTACGACTAAATCCAGGAACTTTTTGTCTATCTAAATTTTCACTTGATACAGTTGCATCCTCTATTAAAGTTTTTCCATCTTTTATATAATATATTTTTCCTAAAGAAACGTCTAACATAACATCACCCTATTAATAATAAAATAATTATATCGTTTTATCAACTTCTTTGTTTAAATAATCTTCTATAGTATCTATTTTCTTCTAATAACTTTCTATGCTTACCAATTCCTACAACCTTACCTTTATCAATAACAATTAACTCATCTGCTATTTTCATTAAATCTTTCTTATGAGTAATAATAACAACTGTATGATCTTTCTTTAAATCTTTCAAAACTTTAATAATATGTTTAGTAGTATTTGGATCAAGGGCACTAGTAACTTCATCAAATAGTAAAATTTCCGCTTTAGATAACAATGTTCTAGCCATAGAAATTAATTGTTTCTGTCCTCCACTTACATTAGTAGCATCTTCACTTAATACTGTATCATACCCTTTAGGAAGACTCATAATAAAATCATGTATCCCTACTCTTTTACAAGCTTTTATTTGGTTAGAGATATTCTTATCTACTAAAGACAAATTATCTTTTATACTCATATTAAATATAAAAGGTCTTTGAGTTGCAATAGAAACATTAGATGGATAAACACTCTTACCATAATCATATATATCAACACCATCTATATAAACATGGCCAGATTCTATTTTATAAAGTCTTAAAAGAATTCTAAAGATTGTACTTTTACCACTACCACTCTCCCCTACTATCGCTGTAAGTTTATTAGGTTCTATTTCAAAACTCACCTTATTAAGGCTTATATTATTTTCATACTTAAATGTAACTTTATCAAAGATAATATCCCCAAATATATTATCTTCTAAGTAATCTCCAAACTCTAACATATTCTTATTATGATAATTTATTACCCTAGAAAGTCTATCTATTCTAACAGAACTATTACAAACTTTATTAATTTTTTCAAAAAAATCAAAGTTTTCTCTTTCTATTTGATCAATATAAGTAACAATTAATACTAAATCACCAACACTCATTACCCCATCCATAATATATTTAATAACTATTATATAGGCAATAAATTTTGATATAGTAATAATAACTGGATAGATTACTTTAGATCTGTCCCAATATTTTCTTTTTAAGAAATATTGTTTAGTCCAACTTCTCTTATAAATATCAAGATAATTATTTAACTTATCTTTCATATCAAAAGCTTTAATTTCTTTAGAAGCATCTAACATCTGTTCATATAAAGAAGTTATCCTATCCTGATTTCTTCTTTGTCCCATAAAATAATAATCTTTCTTCTTTTGACCTCTAGCAAGTATTACCTGATAGATTATATTAAAAATTAAAACAATTAAACCAATCTCTAAATTATAAAAAAGAAGAATTAATAAAGCCATTATATCTGTAAAAAAGTGGGCAAGAGCATCTATCATTCTATCAGTAAACATACAAACATCAAAAACATCACTAGTAACAGTATTATCTAAATATGACTTAGGAAGTCTTTTTGTAAAATCTTCATCATACTTAGAAACTTTTGATGCAATTATTAAATGTAATTTATTATAAACATAGTCTGTATTTTTAGCATAAACGACAAAGTTTAAATGATGACAAATAAGATAAACTAAATAATTAATACCCAAATAAACAATATTAAGAAAAGTTTCTTCATAAAGTCCCAATGTTGCATAATCAATTATTCTCGCTGCAAAAATAGGTGTAATTGCAAAAGTAAAACATCTTAAAAAAGCTGTTAGAAATAAAAGTATTAAATATTTTTTATTATCCGCCCCTAAAGCAAAATAGTTTTTACATATTTTAATATATCTACTCATTATTAAATACACCTCCCTTACTAGGGGACTTTCTAGCAATTAACTCTTCATAATATTTATTTGTTTTAATTAAATCTTTATGAGATCCCATTCCTACAAGTTTACCTTCATTTAAAACTATTAAATAATCAGACTTTTTCATTAACTCTTTTTTATGAGTAATGACAATAATCGTATGATCTTTCTTCAAATCTTGTAAAACATCTTCTACTTTTAAAGCCGTATCAGGATCAAGTGATGATGTTACTTCATCAAAAAGTAAAACTTCAGAATCAGTTAAAAGTGTCCTAGCAATAGATATTAACTGTTTTTGTCCTCCACTTATATTTTTAGCATCTTCTCTTAACACTGTATCATAACCTTTAGGAAGACTCATAATAAAATCATGTATTCCTACTCTTTTACACATTTCAATTTGTCTAGATCTATCTTTATCTACTAAATCAAAGTTCTGTTTTATTGAAAGATTAAAAACAAAAGGCCTTTGATTAACAATAGAAACATTACTTTTATAGACTTCTTTAGCATAACTATAAATATCTTTATCATCTATAGTAATACTACCACTATCTGGTTTATAAAATCTAAGTAATAAATTAAAGATAGTTGTTTTACCACTACCAGTATGTCCAACAATAGTCGTTATTTTATGAGGTAATGCTGTAAAAGTAATATCTTTTAAAGTAGTTTTATTATTATAAGAAAAATAAATATGATCAAACTTAACTATTCCTTCTATAACATCATTAAAATAGTCCCCACTTGGAATAGAATGTGGTTCATAATTAAGAATAGATTCTATTCTCTTTACCCCTACATTAACTTCTCTAATAGCAGAAGTAGTAGAAATGAATGTCCTAAGTATTACAAATAAAGAATCAAAATAACCTATTATCAACACAACTATATCTACTGTAATATTTCCTTTTACTAACAAAATAAGAGATAAAAAATAAACAAGTATTTTAAAGCCATAAGTTAAAAAATTAACATCATTATCTCTTATAACAGCATATTTTCTTTTAATATTATAAGCTCTACTCCACTCTTTATTTATTTTCTTTAACTTATCTTCTAATGGCTCTATAATACCAAAGCTTTTAACTTCACTAGATCCCTTTGTAACTTGCGAAAATAAAACTCTATACTTATCAACATTACTTCTTTGTTTTCTATAATACACATCGACTTTTCTATCTGTATAATTTCTAATAAAAATATAAAGGATAGTAAAGATAATAAATAATACTGCTATTAAGAAATTACAATTAATTATTATAATAATTAAAACCAAAAGTTCTAAAGAACTCATAATTAACTCTGCAACCTTATCACACATATCCCCAATATTCATAACATCGCCATTAACACTATTTAAAAGTTTACCTTTATTAACATATTTTGTAAAACTATCATCCATCATACTTACTTTGTCAAATATTTTCTGTTGCAAATGAACATAACAATAATGATTTTTTTTGCCATAATATTTATGATTTATAAAGTAAAATAACCTATATAAAAAGTAAGACAATGCCAAAAATCCCAGACTCAAATAAGTCATAGGATAATCTTTTAAAGTAATATATTTAATAATTAAAGAAGCAGAAAACGGTATAAGTAGATTTGCCCCTTTATAAAAGAAAGCTGTTACTAACATCATAACAAAGTACTTTTTATTCATCTGTGCTAATTTAAAATAATCCCTTATAAAATGATAATACTCTTTAATCATTACTCCCACTCCTACTTTAATAAAAGTTTAACATAAAAACATTTATAAAGTAAATATCAACTATATAAACAATTAAAAGAAAAAATCATTATAAATTTTCTTAATTCAAATTGCTTACACATATATAACTTTTTCTTTACATATATAAATAATAATATTATAGAAAATTAAGTTATCATATATTATTTTTTTGCTCTTTGAATTTAAAATATGGTAAGATTAAAAGAGATAGATACACTTATAAAAAATTATCAGACAAAAGGAGAAATAATATATATGAACAATAACACAATAAAAGAAGAAATTAATGAAACATATAAAAAACTCTTAATAAAAAATCTAAGCTTTGAAGAATGGAACCAAGATCAACAATATTTTGGAAGCATTTTATACCTAGGTATTTTAACAATTAAAGAAATTTATAATTTTTCTTGCGGCCTTATTTATAGTAAAGTCAATTGTAGCACTAAAAATGATAAAGATGAACTAACTAATAAAAAGGAAGGTATTAAAAGATTTACCAAAAAAATATCTAATCCTGACTATATTAAAGATTATATCGCTGGTAATACAAACGCTGGTGATTTATATAAAAAAGAAATTTCAAAAAAAGAGTCAGAAAATTATTTTGATGAAAATGTAAACTATAGAACAAAATAATCATTTCCTAACACATTTAAAGCCTTTTATGCTAAACTTATACTAAGGTGAGTGTATATGATAAGGTTTGAAAATGTATCTAAAGAATATCGGAGTAAAAAAGGTGGATCTACTAAAGCTTTAACTGACATTAATATTAATTTAAATAACAAAGGATTAATATTTATTATTGGTAAGAGTGGTAGTGGCAAAAGCACTTTATTAAACATTTTAGGAGGTCTTGATAGTAAAACAAGTGGAAAAATTTATATTGATAATAAGGATATAGATAGTTTTAAAGAAAAAGATTTTGACTCTTATAGAAATACTTACATAGGTTTTATCTTTCAAGATTTTAACTTATTAGAAGAATATAATGTTTTTGATAATGTTATGTTATCAGCAAAGTTGCAAAAGAAAAAAGTAGATAAAGAAGAGATATTAAATCTTTTAAATAGACTTGGTCTTAAAGGTTTAGAATATCGTAATATTAATGAATTATCTGGAGGCCAAAAACAACGAGTTGGTATCGCTAGAGCCTTAATTAAAAATCCTAAAATAATACTAGCAGATGAACCTACAGGTAATTTAGATAGTATATCAAGTAAAGAGACTTTTAAATTATTAAAAGAAATCAGTAAAGAAAAATTAGTAGTTGTTGTCTCTCATGACTTAGAAAATGCTAACACTTATGCTGATAAAATATTAGAATTACAAGATGGTAAAGCTATTAGAAATGATTTAACTATAAAAGAGCAAGATAACAGTACTTTCACATCCGTAAGTGCCAAACTGCCTTTCAAAGAATGTTTACACTTTGCATTTACTTCCCTAAAAAGTAATAAAGTAAAACTATTCTTTACTATTATCTTAACTATGATATCTTTAGTCTTTATGGGAATATCAGTTAACTCTTTCCTTTATGATAAAGGAACATTCATGGCTGGAGTTATGAGAGATAATAATGAATATATTTTTGATATTAGTAAAATAGAAGTAGAGCCAGCTGGTGCCTCTTTTCCGTTTGACTTAACTAATGATGATTTAAATATTTTAAAAGAAAATATAAATGAAGAATTAAATCCAACTTATAGATTATATAATAACAATAGATTACTAACTTTTACTTATGGTGACTATGTAGAACCTGATGAAGACTTTGATCATGTACCTATGTGGTTTAATTATATTGAACTTAAAGATGATCGAATACTTGGTAATATTAAAGGTAAAATACCTGTCAATAGTAATGAAATTATGGTACATAAAAATGTCGCAAGATATATTTGTAAATATGGTATTTTAGATAGTACTAATAATATTTATAAACCTAATTCTATTGATGAATTAATAAATAGTAATAAAGAAATAATGTTAGGAGATAATAAAGTTATTATAACAGGAATAGTAGATAATGATCTTAATGATGATTACTTTATTTATGTAAATGGTTTTGTCGACAATGCCATTTTAAATAATAATATAAATACTTTTCTTACAGATTCTTATTTATCTAAAAAAGAAATAACTGCTAAAAATATTGCAATCTATAATAATAATGTTCAACTTATAACAAATACAATTACTACGCTTAATAAAGATGAAATAATTATTTCCTTAGATTTATTTAGAGAATTAGATAATAATTTCAATGATGAATTAAATGAATACTTATTAAATAATAGTGAAGACAATTATAGTAGTTTAATTAATACTTTTACAAATTCCTATATAAATACTAATAATAGTTTTAATAACTTATACATTACTTTTAATGGTAATCTGAATAGTAATAGTATAAAAAATGATTTAAAAGTTGTAGGAATAAGTCTAGATAATAATAATTATGTTAGTAATGATTATATAACAGAAATAGAAAGTACTAACTCTAATAAATATAATTTTAGTTATAGAGTTTATGAAGATAATTATAATGAACTAAAAAATATTATAAACACTTACGAAACTAATTATAATAGAAGTGGTGTTTATTACTATTTGACATTACCTCATTATGATGATTTAGAACAAATAAATGCCATCTATAACTTTCTTGCTAAATATATTAACATTATAACCTTGGTATTCGTATTATTTACAATACTACTCTTCTCTAACTTTATTTATATATCTATTACCTACTCTAAAAAACAAATAGGTATATTAAGGGCTTTAGGTACTAATAAAAGTGATATTATTAGAATATTCTTATATGAAAGTATAATTGTAGGTATTATCTCTTATATAATTTCTATTATACTTTGGTTTATTTCTATTAATTTATTAAATAATTCTTTATTTGGAGATAAAACTTATATTTTAAATGGTATTGTAACAAATCCATTAGTACCAATTTTAATGTTTATCTATACTATTATCATATCTATAATTATCACTGTTATATCTTTAAGTAAAATTACTAAGATTAAACCTATAGATGCTATACTTAATAAGTAATGAGGACTCTAATAAGGGTTCCTTTTATTTGCAATAATTATAAAAACATGATATAATATGTACGCTTTATGAACGAGGAATTAAATTTTATGAGTAATAAAGAAAATAATAATAATGATATGTTAATAAAACAAAATCTTTTTGCTATCAATAGAAGTTTAATTATGTATCAACAATTTTTTAGAGATTGGGATGAATATCAACAATACTTTAAGGAAGCTTTAGATAGTGGAGTTTTAAGAATCAAAGATGCTTCTAGTTTTGCTTGGAGTTTATATACTAATAATCCTATTTGTCTTACAACAACAGAAGATGAAAATCTTAGTAAGAAAAAAATGGAATAATTAATTTTATGAAAAAGATATCTGATTCTGATTATATCAAAGAACATAATATTACTAGCGAAAATATGGGAACTTTATATGAACAAGAACTTACTAAAGCTACTACACCTGAAGTGATAGAAAACAATACTAGTTATACTAAACGTTCAGCTAATAGATAATTTTATAAGCAAAAGAACTCTAAATAATTAGAGTCCTTTTCATTTATACAAGCTCTTTTACATAATTTTTTATTTCTCTATCAGTTAAAACATTACCAGTAGAGACAACTTTATCTTCTATCATAAGAGCGGGAATGACATTTATGTTATACTTCTTCTTATAAGTAGAATCTATTTTCTCAATATTAAATTCCATATCAAGTTCACGTTCTACTTTAGATAAGTTTTTTAATATTTTCATACCATTACTACAATTAGCACCTATTACTTTTATATTTACTATATAATCTCCTCCTTTCATAATTTAAGTATAAAAGAAGATTATGGGAAAACTATGGGCTAATTATGAAACATTAACTAAATCAACAACTAGATCGGAGTACTCTTCATGATTATTAATCCACTTAATAGCATAAGAACAACTACATTTTACTTTGATGTTATTTTCTTTAAAATAATTAAAAGCATGAGTTAAAAGAAGACTTGCAATACCTTTTCCTCTTAAACTTATATCAACATAAGTATGATTAACATCTACGACATTAGAAGAAATATAAGGATAATCTACTTCTCCTAAAATATTACCTTTATCATCTAAATATATAGTTCTATTCTCTTCTACTTTAAACATTTTATCACTGCCTTTACTATTTAATTATATAGTATAACTTTACTATTTACTAGCATTTTAACATAATGTTATAATAAAACAAAAAGAAAGGAAGATGTTTATGAAATGTCCAGTTTGTAAAGATGTTACTCTACTAATGAGTGAAAAGAAAGGTGTAGAAATAGATTATTGTCCAGA
>CALVKV010000045.1 GCA_944333305.1 uncultured Bacilli bacterium | reverse complement strand
TATTTTTATCTAAAGCTTCTACTTTCTCTTTAGTTATTGAACTTTGGCTTAATATTTCTGCAAACTCTTTTATTATTACTTTAGATTGATTATTATTCATAGCCTCCCCCTTTAAATGTTCTTATATTATACACTATTTTTTAAAAAAATGCAATAAAAAAGTCCAAAGAAACGTTTTGGATCTACGATAAAACCTATACTTATGTACAGGTGGGTGTATATAGTCAGTTCTTAGGATCCCTAACCAGTGGAAAGGTCTTCAACACGAACGTGGCAATCATCAATACTCCCTTATCGTCTCTTTAGTCGGTTTTATACTGAGTCATCCGCATCGTTTTCTTTAGACATTTATAGTATATCATATATATTTTAAATTATTCAATATTTTCTAATGCTTTTGTGAAATTTTCAATCAAATGAGATACAGTAGCACATCCCATGAAAGCAACAACCCCGTCTTTATCTTTTACAACTTTACTAACAGTATCATCATCGACAAGTTCACTATCTGGAATTAGTTCTATTATATCTTCTGATTTAATAGGTGGATAGTCTTTTGGATTTTCTCTATCACATTTAATTGGGGTTAAGTATACTTTGTCAGCGACTTTTAGAGCATCAGCAAATTCATTTTTGAAACGTGATGTTCTTGAATAAGTATTAGGGCGAAATACTACTGTTAATTTTTTATCAGGATATTTCTGTCTAATCGCTTCAAGTGTAACTTTAACTTCTGTTGGGTGATGAGCATAATCGTCTACTATGATAGTATCACCTACTATAGTTTCGGAAAAACGACGATTAGCATTTTTAAAACTAGGTAATAGTTCTTTTATCTTTTCTTTACTAACACCTTCATCTAAGGCTTCAATAATAGCACTAGCAGTATTCATAACCATATGATGACCATATAAAGGAACAGTGAAGGTATCGATTAACTCATCTTTTTTATATAAAGTAAATGTTGAACCAGTAGTCTCTAATTTAATATTTTTAATAATGTAGTCATTAGATTCATCTTCACCATAAAATATCACATTGTTTTTAAAATTAATCTTTCTTATATTTTTATCATCACCATTGGCAATTACTGTTTTAGCTTTATTTGCAAATTCTTCAAAAGTTTTAATAGTGTCTTCTAGATCTTTATATATTTCTGTATGCTCAAGTTCAATGCAAGTAATAATAGCTTTCTTAGGATAATAGGCAAGAAAATGGCGATTAAATTCATCTGACTCTATTATTAATAATCTATTTTTCATATCAATATGACCAGTTCCATCACCTATAAAGTAATTACAATGGGTGGTATTTTCAAATAAGTGTTTTAAAAGTGATGTTGTTGTTGTCTTACCATGAGTTCCACAAATGGAAATAGTATCAAATTCTTTAGTAATACTACCTACTACTTCATTATACGGTTTAAAAGTAAGGCCTAATTCTTTTATTCTTTTCATCTCAGGATGATCTTCACTAAAAGCACGTGATGCTGTTACGATGGTGTCTTTAGCTAATTCATGATTACCATCATAAAATATCTTTATACCTCGCATCTTTAGGCCCTTCTCTGTAAACTTATAATCCTTAGCATCATCGTAGCCACTTACCTCATTACCCATATCATATAACATCTGAGCAAGTGTACTCATTCCTGTTCCTTTTATTCCGATACAATAATATTTCATAAGACTCCTTCTTTCTTTAATCATTATACCTTATGTTATATAGATTTTCAAATATACATTTACTCGCTAATACTTGAAATTATTATATATTTATGATACTATGAATATGTAAAAGAAATTTACATACTATAAAAAAAGAGGAATACCTAGTTCTGTGTCGGGTGTTACCTCTAAAAGATAGGTTGAGCACCCTAATTACAATGTTGTAATAGGGTGTCTTTCTATCTAAAAATAATCAAGAGTATGATAATTATAATCAATGATGAAATTAAAAAGTCTTTCTTATTCATAGACATTTCCCCTTTCTCCCCCTTTGTTTTAGAGTTTTTGAAAGAGGCCAAACACCCATACTAGGTATTCCTAGTAGATATAATAGCACGTTTGATACTATCAATCAACCTTTGATGATACAAAAATGTTCTATAAAAAGAAATGAGGTAATTATGATAGATTTATATAGAAAATGTAATTTATGTCCTAGAAAGTGTTTAATAGATAGAACTAAAACTATAGGGTATTGTAAAGCTAGTGATAAGGTTAAAGTGGCAAGAAGTGCACTACACTACTTTGAAGAACCATCTATATCTGGTACTAATGGTAGTGGTACTATCTTTTTTAGTAATTGTAATCTAAAGTGTTGTTATTGTCAGAACAAAGAAATATCAACTGATGGTTTTGGAAAAGAAATATCTATAGAAAGGCTTTCAGAAATGATGTTAGAGTTAGAAGAAAGAGGTGCTAACAACATTAATCTAGTTACCCCAACTCACTTTGTACCTAGTATTATAGAAGCAATTAAGATTGCAAAAAGTAAGGGATTATCTATTCCAATCGTTTATAATACTAGTGGTTATGAGAACGTGGAAACTTTAAAGTTATTAGAAGGATATATTGATATTTATCTAACAGATTTTAAATATTTTGATAATAATTTAGGTAAAGCCTTATCAAAATGTTCTAATTATTTTGAAGTAGCATCTAAAGCGTTAGAAGAGATGTATAGACAAACTGGTAAAAATAAATTTAATGATAAGGGCTTAATGACTAAAGGTATTATTGTTAGATGTTTAGTCTTACCTACTAAAAGTGATGATACTAAAAAAATAATAAATTATTTATATAAAAAATACCAAGATAATATTTATCTTAGTATTATGAATCAGTATACTCCAGTTAATTATATTAAAGATTATCCATACTTAAATAAAACTATTAGTGATGATGAATATAATGAGGTAATAGATTATGCAATAGATTTAGGAGTTAAAAATGCTTATATGCAAGAAGGTGGTACTTGTAGTGAATCATTTATACCAGCTTTTGATCTTGAAGGAGTTTAATATAACTTCTTTTCTTTTACTTTCGAAAACTTATCATGAAATTCAAAGTATATTTCTTTATTATTATTATAAAATCTTTCAAATATATCAATATTCTTATCAAATAGCTCTAAATAATTAAAATAACTGTTAACTATTTCCATCATTTTATCTGATGGAGGAGCTTTTTTTATTATCGGCATAATAATTCCATCATTTATAGAATTTACAATCCATACCGGTTGTATTTTATCATCATATGGATATTGTTGAAGTGAATAGCCCATAATTTTAGGAAAACTATTATTAGTAGGGTCATATAGAAATGATATATTATCATGCTTAATATAATTAACAACATGATTTCCTAATAAAGAAGGAAATAAATTAACATACAATGCTAATGTTCTATGGCTATTAGAAAACTCTTTAGACTCAGTAGTTGCAACATAACTTTTTATATTATTTAAAGTAAGAAAAGTTTTTAGTTGATAAGATATATTTCTACAAACACCATAACCTTCTACTATATAAAAGCCTAAATCATTTGGAGGCAAATCAGCAGAATATGATTTATTTTTATCAAATTCAAATGTATGTTTATAAGATAAATAACCATTCTTATAGGAATAATAAAACATAGCCAACAAACCTGATATTTCTTCTATATCAAATTCTTTAGCAACATCATCTAAATTACAAAGGCTATATGCATTAAGATAAATTAAATCTTTTCTTATATTACTTTTACAATACTCTTTAAAAAAGTTACTCATTTTTTATTTTTTCTAACCTTTCTACTTTAGAATAGATGCAGCCACAGTAGTCTTGACGATATAAATTATAGATATGAGATAACTCTATACTTCTTTTATAACCATTTTTCTTTTTAAAGTCAGCATATAAATAATTAATATTATATTTTTTAGATAGCTCCTCCCCTATTTCATTTAACCATTTACTATTTTTATAAGGGCTTATTGATAAAGTGGTAGTAAAATAATCAAAATTATGCATTTTAGCAAGCTTTGCTGTTTCTTCAAGTCTTAAGTTATAACACTTATAACATCTAATATCTCCTTCTTTTAAGTCTTCTAAGCCATGAGACATTTCTAAAAATTTTTCTTTATCATAATTACAATCTAATAGTTTTATATCATAACCTACTAGGTTAATAAATTTTTCTAACTCTTCTTTCCTTTTAAGATATTCTTTATAGTCAGTGATATTTGGATTATAAAAAAGAATAGTTATATCAAAGTATTTTGATATTTTCTCTAAAACTGATGATGAACATGGAGCACAACAAGCATGTAATAATAAAGAGGGCTTGTTATTTAAATCTATATTATTTAATACTTTTTCACATTCTAAGTTATAATTCATTCTTCTCGCTTCCTTATAAATTTTAGTTTTTTCTGTTCTTCATATAGTCCATTATAAGCTTCATTAATATTGTGGTAAAGCTCTTTATTTTGCAAATAGAATTCTAAAAACAAACTATGATTCATTTTAAATTTATCAAGATCATGATTAACTTTAGCATCTAGTTCTAAACGCTCTGCTTCAGTAAGAGGTTTTACTTTAGAAAAATCAATCCTTTTTATTCCAAAATAGTTATAATTATAAAGAGGCAAAACATTACTAAGTTTGTAATTGAAATTACTAGCTAGTCCTTTATCACTATAGAATAATAACATAGTTCCAGTTGTTATATCTGCAAAAAATTCTAAACCAGCATCATTTATATAATTAAAAGTATGATTATGCCTATTATAACATATAGGCTTGTGTCTAGTTTCATTTAAAAAACGTAATATCTGTAATAAGTTTTCATCAAGATTATCTTTATTATAGTAAGTATCTACTGTATAGTTCTTGATATTAAAACTATCAAGAATAAGTTTTCCAAAACTAGCAGTATGATGACAACAAGCTTCCCCACTAAAAACTTTCAACCCAATATTGAAATCTTCTTTAGTTACTATAGTACATATATCACCATCTATTTTCTTATAAGTATAACTTCCTTTTTCAGAAACAATACCATTGTGAATCATATAACCTGTAAGTGTAATTAGAGATATACCAGATTTAACATCAAGATTGTTTGCAAAAGATGTGAAATTGTCTAAAAATATAGCAAAGTTTTTAAATAAAGCTGCTTGTTTAGCATTTTTATAATAATCATATTGATATTTTCTTTGAGCTTTTTTTTAGTTTTATTGCTTCTATTTTATCTTTTATTATCATTGTAATTTACCTTCTTTTAAATAAATATTTTTTATAAAATAATTATATCAATTTAAGTTTCTTTTCTTTTTCATATACTTTCTCGTAAGTTGCATTAATATTTTGATAAATATCTTTATTATGAAGATAGAACTCTTCAAATAATGCTTGATTAGCCCAACATATTTTTATAGTAGCAGTTGCCATATTAATTAATTGTGCAGCTTCTTCTTCAGTTAGGGGTGGAACTTTTCTATAATCAATAAATTCATTACTAAAAAGATCATATTCATAGCTATAAATAGGAAATTCAAAACTGAAACCATCTATAGAACTAGCAAATTGATTATATACCTGAAATATAAAAAGAGGCATTGAATTATTATCAATTAAATAATTTATTTCATTATCACTTATATAATTAAGAACATGATTAGTATGACTTGATACATTTTTATGTAAATTATTCAAAAATAGTCTAATTTCATTTATATTATAATCTTTCTCTACAGCGTCAACAGAAACTATACTGTTTTTTATATTAAAATTATCAAGAACTTTCTTAGTAAAGCAAGCTGAATGACGGCAAGAACCCTTTCCACTAAATATCTTTAAAGCAAGATATAAGACCTTATCATCAAGGAATCTTTTTATATCTATTATTCCCTTTTGATAAGTGTGCATAGAGGTTACGGATAAATAGCCTCCATGTATTAAATAGCCACTAAGGATACTAACTTCTATACCTGATTGTAAATTTAAAATAGCTGCTATTTTTTCTATATTATTTAAGACTTCACCAAAATCTTCTTTCATCTTTAGATGTAATGAATCGTTTGTATATGTTGATAGATAACTATCTAATTCTGTTTGCTCACTTTGTATTTTTTCATCAAGAAACATGTTTATCCCCCTCGTAAATGCAAGAGTATTATAACATTTAATAGTGTTTGTATCAACATTTATAGCATAAATTTTCTTTCTTTAGCATATCTATTACTGGTGATATTATGGCTAGTTTTAGTTATGCTTTTATTTTGTCTACTTTAGCAGGATTATCTACTTTAATTGGCTTTGTTCCTTTACTTTTTAATTTAAAAAATGAAAAGACTATTATTATGGCTTCTTTAGCTTTTGCTAGTGGAGTAATGATTTGTGTATCTATAACTGATCTAATACCAGAATCTTTTAATTTACTAACATCTATTTTTAAAGGCTTCCCTGCTCTTTTATTTTTATTAATATTTATATCTCTTGGGGTTATAATATCAATGTTAATAGATAAATTCTTACCTAAAAGTGAAAATAAAAATGTAAGTAATAAAAAACTATATAGGCTTGGTCTTGTATCTATGCTTGCTATTATTATGCATAATATTCCTGAAGGGGTTGCTACTTTTCTTTCTAGTTCTACTAATAAAAGCTTAGGCTTGTCACTTGCTTTTGCCATTAGTTTTCATAATATTCCTGAAGGGATAAGTATTGCTATGCCAATTTACTTTAGTACTAAATCAAAATTTAAAGCTTTTATTTATACTTTAATATCTGGTTTATCTGAGCCTCTTGGGGCAATATTAGCTTACTTTTTTCTTGCAAGTATTATTAATAACTTTATTATGAGTATAATTTTATCAATAATATCAGGTATTATGATACATATTAGTATTTATGAGTTGTTAAGCGAATCATTAAGTTATAAAAACCGTAATTTTACTTTTGCTTTCTTTGGTGTTGGTTTTATTTTTATGTTAATTTCACATTTCTTACTAGGATAATTTTAGGTTATGTTTGATATGAGGCAAATTTTATAGTACAATATCTTTAGGTGTTAAATATGAAGAGAATCTTAATTAAATTAATTCGTCTTTATCAAAAGATGCCACTAGCAAGTCATGGGGCTTGTCATTTTTATCCAACTTGTTCTAATTATACCATTGAAGCGATAGAAGAATATGGGTCTATTAAAGGATGTTTTCTTGGCTTTAAAAGGATATTAAGATGTCATCCAGGAGCAAGATATGGGTATGATCCAGTTATAAGAGAGGAGAAAAAGAATGAAAAGAAGTGTTAAAAAATTAGGAAAGATTGCTTTTCTTGGAGTTGCTATAATGCTTAGTGCAACGGGTTGTAAAAGTGATGATATGGAAGATATTGAAATATATGCTACTAATTATCCTAACGAATATATTATTGAAAGGCTTTATGGTGATCATGCTAAAATAAGTAATATTTATCCTGATGGTGTTGATGTTAACGATTATGATTTCACTAATAAACAAAAAAGAGATTTTGCTAGTAAAGATTTATTTATCTACACTGGTTTAGTGGAAAGAGAAAGAGAACTTACTGTAGATTTATTAGATTATAATAATGATTTACGAATAATTGATAGTTCATATGTCCTTGATAACGATTATAATATGGAAGAAGTTTGGTTAGATCCATCATTTATGTTAATGATGAGTCAAAATGTTAGAATTGGATTAGATGAATATATTGAAAATAATTATTTAAAAGATGAAATTGATGAAAACTATGAAGATTTAAAAGTAGATATATCAGAGTTAGATGCTAATATTAGATTAACTGTTGAAAATGCTCCTTATAAAACTATAGTTGCTACTGATACTAATTATAAATTTTTAGAAAAGTATGGAGTAACAGTTTATATCTTAAATGATGATACTAGTGAAAAAGATTTAGTTACAATAAATGATTTAATAGAAGAAGGTTCTATTACAAAAATATTTAGTTATGAAGATGTGGAAACTACTACTAATGTACAAAATTTAATTAATACTTATCCTAATAATTTAGAAATAGTTAATTCTAATAGAATAACAGTTTTAACAGAATCAGAAAGAGAAACTAATGCAGATTACATAACTTTGATGAATCAAAATTTAGATATTCTTAATGAAGAATTATATCATAGTAATTAATAATTAAACTAAGTAAAAGTACTAACATTCGTGTTAGTACTTTTTAAAATAATCTTAAAATATCATAGAATGTTACATAAATCATTAGAAGCATTAGCAAGAATAATCCAACAGCATGGAACTTAGCTTCTGTTTCTGGCTTTACAGGGCTACCCTTAATCTTTTCTATAATTATAAATAAGATATGGCCACCATCAAAAGCTGGTAGTGGTAAAAGATTAATAAAGCCAACATTTATTGATAGGAATGAGAATAAATATAACAAACTAGCTAGACCACCACTAGCTTGAGCACCAACTACTTCATAGATGCCTACAGGACCACTTAATTGGCTTAATCTAATTCCTCCTGTAAATAGATTTAAAACTGTAACCCACATTTGTTTAAATAAAGAACCAGTCTTTACAATTGTATAATTTATAGCAGCTAGAAAGCCATGTTCTTCTTCTCCTTGCATTCCTATACCATAAATATAACTAGTGTCTCCATCATCATTTTTTACTTTTTCTGGTTTTATATTATAAGTTTCCACATCACCATTTTCTTTTTTAATAACAAATTCATTTTCTTCTTCAGGATTAGCGATAGTTATATATAAAGATATATCATCTATAGTCCAAATATCATGACCATTAATTTCTAATATTTCATCTCCAGCTCTAAGTCCTGCAATATATGCGGGACTATTCTTTTCTACACTTGATAGAATTGGTTCTGTCGAAGTTGCTCCCCATATTAACGCGATAAAAAATAAAACTAAAATAGCAGAGATAAAATTAAAGCCAGCGCCAAAGAACATTACTAGAAATTTTTGCCAAGGCTTTTTACCTGGTAAAGTTCGATCCTTTGGTAAGTTTTCATCTTCCCCCTCTTCTCCTGCTAATTGACAAAAGCCCCCAATTGGTATGGCTCTTAGAGAATATTCCGTTTCACCTTTTTTAAAGCTAAATAATTTAGGTCCCATACCAAGAGCGAATTCATATACATAAATACCTGTTAATTTGGCAAATAAGAAGTGCCCTCCTTCGTGAATAAAGATAATTGAACCTAGTAAGATTATGAATAATATTAATGTAACCATGAAGTTCCTCCTAAATCAATCCCATTACTAATATAAATGCTAAAATAACAAAAATTAGACTATCAAAACGATCTAATATACCTCCATGACCTGGTATTAAATTTGAGAAATCTTTAACATCATATGTTCTCTTGATGCTTGAGAATACTAAGTCTCCAAGTTGTCCTACAACTGCTAAGAAAAAAGTTGTAAGAATTAAAACTGCTAAAGATATATTTGAATCTATTACAGTAAAGTAAAAGGTAGTAGCGACAAAAGTTCCCATTAAAACTCCACCAACAAAACCTTCTACAGTTTTATGAGGGCTAATAGACTGTGCTAGTTTAGTTTTACCTATATACATGCCAGTTATAAGAGCAAAGGTATCTGTTATAACTGTTATAAGTAATAAATAAATTAAATAATCTAAACTATAATTTCTAACTACTAATATTAAGTTAAAAGCTATATTAATAAAAAGAAGAGAGCCAACTAAATAAAGGGCATCATTAATATCATAGTTCATCTTTTTCTTATCATTTAATAAAATTGGCAATAAGAAAATTAAAACAATAAAGCTTATTAGTTGATAACTCATAGTATAACTAAAAATATTTTGATTATAAGTTAAGATGCTTGAAAGTATAACTAACAAATAAGATGCAACCTTTACTAGTGGCGGAAACTTTTTCTTTTTCTCTCTTATCGTCATTAATTCATGCATAGAAGCTACTGCAAGCAATGTCATAAGAATTGCAAAAGGTATACCTCCTATCAATAATAAAGGTACAAAAATTAAAATCATAATAATAGCGCTTAAGATACGTTTTTTCATAAACACATTATCCTCCAATCTTATATTAAGTATAATATAAATTTAGCTTTTATACAAGTTTTTAGTAGTTAAAGATCTTTAATTTTTCTTTTCGTTGATTTTTTTTGAAAGTGCACAATTAATGTGCAGTTAGTTTTAAAAATGTATATAATATCTTCTTAAGCAAT
>CALVKV010000044.1 GCA_944333305.1 uncultured Bacilli bacterium | reverse complement strand
GTAGTTTACTTAATGGTTATGTTAAACATATTATTGTTTCTTTTATAGATGATTATAAAAATGTAAGGAAGAATATGGGAGTACTTAGAGTTAAACCTTTTACTAGTGATGACTTGAAACAAATAGGAACATCTTTTAGTTTTATTGCAAGTGCTTATAATATGACAGTACAAACTTGTTTTGAAAAAGAAAATCTTGTAGAGTATGGTTTTATTAAAGGAGATTGTTTAGGAGTAGAACTTGCTAAAAGACTTACTGGTAAGACTAAATTTAAGAAAAGTAGGATTAGAAAAGGTAATCTTTGTAACTGTGTTGAAATGGTTGATATAGGTTATTATAATTCTTGTAAACATTTTTGTAAGTATTGTTATGCTAATTATAGTGAAAGTGAAGTTATAAGTAACTCTATGAAACATAATGTAAATTCTTCTTTACTTATTGGTGAGTTAGAAAAAGATGATATAATAAAGGTAAGAAAAAGTTAATGAGGTGATGTTTGTGAGAATTAATTATTCTGATGAGAAAATTGTTGATAGTGATAAGTCTATATTTTTAGCAGGTCCTACACCAAGAGGAGAAAATGCTAAATCTTGGAGAGTTGATGCTTGTAAAAAACTAGAGAAATTAGGTTTTGATGGGGTTGTTTATGTTCCGGAGTATTCATCATGGAAACCTAAAGAAGATTATGTTGATCAGGCAATGTGGGAAAGAGAAGGACTAACTAAAGCTTCTATTATAGTATTTTGGATACCTAGAAGGTTACCTGATATGCCTGCATTTACTACTAATGTAGAATTTGGATATTGGTTACATTCCAATAAAGTTATTTATGGAAGACCAGATGATGCAGTTAAGATCAAATATTTAGATTGGTTATATGAGTTAGATTATAATGAAAAACCTTTTAATAATTTAGATGATTTATTGAAAGGGGCAGTTAAAAAGGTAAAAGATAAAGGGAAAATTCTATCTAAAGATAAATAGTAGGAGGTGATGCTTCCCGTGAAAAAGAAAATTATTATAATATCTACTATAGTTATAGTTGTTATTCTTGTTATTTCGTTAATAATTTATTTTAATACAAGGATAGTTGTTGATAATAGTGCTTTTACTTTAAATGATGATTTAACTGTTAATGTTTATAGTGGTGTTAAAGTAAAAGATTTTATTAAAGATATAGATGGTAAAGTAGTTGATAATGATAAAATTGATACTACGGAATTGGGTACAGTAGAGGTTGAGTTTTTTTATTTAAATAGTGATAATAAAAAAAGAAAAGGTACTTTTGAAGTAGAAGTTAACGATTTAGAAGAGCCTTTAATATGGTTATCTAATAGTTATAGTGTTAGAGTAGGTGAAGATGTTAATTTAGAGGAAGAAATACTATGTGCTGATAATTATGATAACAATCCTAGTTGTAAAATTACAGGTGATTATGATTTAAATACAGCAGGGAATTATTCTTTAGTTTATGAGGCAGAAGATAGTAGTGGAAATACCGAGAGTGTAGACTTTACTTTATATGTTTATGAGCCTAGGAGTATAACCAGTGGAGGAAGTAGTAGTGATGTTACTAGTACTGATTTTAATACTATTTTAACTGAACATAAAAGTGATGATACCTTAATTGGTATTGATGTTTCTAAATGGCAAGGAGCGATAGATTTTGCTAAAGTAAAAGAAGCAGGGGCTGAATTTGTTATGATTAGAGTGGGGCATCAAAATGGTGTAGATGGAGATTATATTCTTGATCCTTACTTTAAACGAAATATCAAAGCAGCAATAGATAATGATTTGAAAGTGGGAATATATTTTTATTCTTATGCAGATAGTAAGAAAGAAGCAAAGGAGCAAGCAGAGTGGGTTGTTAAGCAAATAAAAGACTATGATATTACTTTACCTGTGGCTTTTGATTTTGAGTCGTTTACATCATTTAATAGTATGAATCTTAGTTTGTATAATTTAAATGAAGTGGCGAAAGAATATTTTTCTACTTTAAAAGATGCAGGATATGATACTATGCTTTATGGTAGTAAGAATTATTTAAATGCTATTTGGAAATATAATACTAATAAAATATGGCTTGCTCATTATACAGATGAAACTGATTATGATAAAGATTATATGATGTGGCAGTTATGTCAAGATGGTGTTATTGATGGTATTAATGGTTATGTTGATATAGATATTTTATATAAATGATTTTATTAATTTGTGTTATACTAAAAGAGGAAAGGATGATTATGTTGAAAGATAATATTTGGAAGAAGTATGATGCAGTAGAGGTTTCTAAAGTATTTGAAATGGGTGAAGATTATAAAAAGTTTTTATCTATTTCTAAGACAGAAAGAGAAGCGAATAAGGAAATTATTAGACGTGCAGAGGAGAAAGGTTTCCACAATATTGTGGATTATATTGAAAATGGAAAAGCTCTAAAACCAGGGGATAAGATTTATGCTGATAATAGAGGTAAAGCAGTAGCATTATTTATAATTGGTAAAGATTCTATTACTAAAGGTATGAATATATTAGGGGCTCATATCGATTCTCCTAGACTTGATTTAAAAGCTAATCCTTTATATGAAGATACTGATTTTGCTTATTTAGATACACATTATTATGGCGGTATTAAGAAATATCAATGGACTACTATTCCGTTAGCTTTACACGGGGTTATTGTTAAAAAAGATGGTACTAAGATTGATGTTAATATAGGTGAGATTGATGATGATCCTGTATTTTGTATAACGGATTTACTTCCTCATTTAGCAGGAGAGCAGATGAAGAAGAATGCTAGTAATTTAATAGAAGGGGAAGCTTTAGATGTTTTAGTTGGAAATATGCCTCTAAAAGGAGAGGATAAAGAGAGTGTGAAATCTAATGTGCTTTCTATCTTAAAAGAGAAATATGATATAGGAGAAGATGACTTTTTATCTAGTGAAATAGAAGTAGTACCTGTAGGATGTGCTCGTGATATGGGTCTAGATAAAAGTATGGTGTTAGCATATGGTCAAGATGATAGAAGCTGTGCTTATTCTTCACTTGTAGCATTTTTAGATGCTGAAGCTACTGATAAGACTTTAAGTTGTATTTTAGTAGATAAAGAAGAGATTGGTAGTGTAGGTGCTACAGGAATGAGATCAATGTTTTATGAAAATACGATAGCAGAGATTTGTCATTTGTTAGGTGAAGATAGTTTAGTTGCTTTAAGACGAGTATTTTCAAATTCTAAAATGTTATCAAGTGATGTTAATGCTGCTTATGATCCTTTATATGCTTCAGTTATGGATAAACGTAATTCTTCATATTTAGCTCGTGGTTTAGTATTCTGTAAATATACAGGAGCTCGTGGTAAGAGTAGTAGTAATGATGCAGATGCTGAGTTTATTGCTGAGTTAAGAAATCTATTAGATAGTGAAAATGTTTCTTATCAATTATCTGAACTTGGTAAAGTAGATGCTGGTGGCGGTGGTACTATTGCTTATATTCTTGCTAATTATGATGTAAAAGTAATTGATGGTGGTGTGGCTGTTTTAAATATGCATGCTCCATATGAAGTTACTAGTAAAGTAGATATATATGAAGCATATCGAGGTTATTTAGCCTTTTTAATGAAAGCATAGTTAAATAAACTTATGCTTTTTTATTCTATTATTAGAGGGGTAATTTTAGATATTATTACGAAATAAAGAGAGTTACCTCTTATAGTTAGTCATGTATAATAGAGTTATTATAGTATATGGAATATCTAAAAAGGAAAAAATAGTTTGTTATAATACTTAGTTTTGATTTTATATGAAAGTATAGAGGAAAGTATATGAAAAGAGAAGTTAAGGTATTTGTATTTAGTATGATTATAAATTTTTTTATATCTATTTTAAAAATAGGTGGGGGACTTTATTTTAATTTTGCATCTTTAATTTCAGATGGAATGCAAACATTAAGTGATTTTATTACTGATATTGTTTCTTTTATTGGAATAAAAGTATCTAAAAAACGTCCTACTAAAAGTCATCCTTTTGGTTTTGGTAAGATGGAGTATATTATAAATTTAGTAATAGGAGTTATATTATTACTATTATCTATTTTTATAGTAGTTAATGGTTTTATTAGTAAATGGCATATTCCATCACTTTTAGTACTATTTATTTTATTTGTAGCTTTAATGCTTAAGGTAATATCTTTGTTTTTTCTTTATTCAGTTGGTAAAAAGATAAATAGCCAGTTGTTGATTACATCTTATCAAGAATCAAAGATGGATTTATATTCTTCTATAGGCGTTATTGTGGCGACTATTTTATTACAGTTTTCAGATGATATTGTTATATTTAGATATGTTGATATAGTAGTTGCACTTGTAATGGGATTTGTTGTATTTAGAACAGCTTTTAATATTTTAAAAGATAATTCTATGAATTTAATAGGTAAAGTTGAAGATAATTTAGAACTTTATCAGAAAATTGAAAAGTTTTTGTTAGATATAAAAGGAGTAGAGAAAGTAAAATTTTATTTAATTCGCTATGGCAAATATTACAAGATTCAATTAATGGTAGAGATGGATGCTAATCTTACACTTAGACAAGTTACAAGATTAGAAGAAAAAATAAAAAGAGAACTAGTTTCTCATAGAAGCTTTGGAGTTAAGTATCCTACTATATATGTTACATCTAATCTTGATGATTAGAGGGATATAATGATGAAGTGTTATATGAAAAGAGTTAGTGTCAGAGGGATTATTAATAAGTATTGATATTGATGATTTTTTATTAGTTTTAATGAACTAGAGCGCTTTAAATAGTATAGAGATAATTATTATATAGAGAGTATTTAAAGTTAAAGATGAAGTATAAGAAGTCTTTATTTTGAGTTAAGGAAAAGATAGAATTATAGAGTTACATTGATTTAATAAATAAAAAGGAATAGACAAAATTTTATCTATTCCTTTTAAAATTAACGTATAACAAATAATAACTCGTCAAGAATTTGCCATAAATCTTACTAAATTTTCAATTGATGATTTTTTCATTTCATAAGAAGGGTGAACATATAATTTTAAAGTTATTTCTATTGAAGAATGTCCCAAAATCTCACTTAAAGTTTTAATATCCATCTTTGATTCAATACATCTAGTTGCAAAAGTATGTCTTAATGTATGAAATTTATTATGTGAAATATTACATGACTTTAAAGTTCGATCATAGAAACTCTCAAACAATCTTGGATCATAAAATTTTTCACTTTTTGATAATAAAAAGTATTTCTTCTCTCCTTCAAACTGCTTTAACATCCTTATTAAAAAATCTGGTATAGGTATAATCCTATTAGAAGTACTACTTTTAGGTGTACTTTCAATAAGAATAGTTTTTGAACTAATATTTTTATCTTTATTTCTTATTCTTTCAATTGTCCTTTTCACAATTAAAGAATGGTTTTTAAAGTCAATATCCTCCCACTTTAGACCACAAACTTCTCCTACTCTTAAACCAGTATACAAACATAATAGAAGACAAACTTTTCTTATATTTACTTTATTTTTCAACCATTCTTCTAAAGATACTTGTTCTTCTTTAGTAAGAATATAAATTGTCTGTGGAAAAGATCTAAATCTAATATTTTTTAAATTTAGATAATTAGTACAATAACCATTATCATAAGCATAAATCAAACTTGTTTTTATAATATAAAATAATTTTCTTTGAGTTGAAATAGAAATATTCGCTACTTTAAGAAAAAAATCATCGATTTCTTGTTTAGTTATTTTATCTACTAAATTAACTCCTAAATCTAAAGTAATATATCTATTAATCAAATCTTCATAATTTAATCTTGATTGCATTTTAAGCTCATCTTTAGAAATTAACCATAACTTTAAAATAGTATTAAATGTATACGTTTTTTCTATCATTTATAACACCACCTCCAGGTTATATATTTTAATTTACAATTTATTAATCAGTATTTTTATGTTACAATTAAATTAGAAAAATATCATATAATTATTTGTTATATGTTATTTATGGAAAGGAGCAGATTTATTGGTAAAAAGATTATTAAATAATTTTTATTAAAGAGAGGTGTAAAAATGAAGGAAAAAGAAATTATAAGAGCTGAAGAGTATGATATTAAAAAGATTCGTAATATTATTTGGATAATTGGTGGGATTATTACATTTTTGTGGTTTTTTATTTATGTAATTCCAGGAATACAGAGTTTAACTTCTTATGGGTATAGTGTTGGAAGTTTTGTTGGTTTTCATTTGTGTGTTCCATTTTTACCTTTTTTTGTTGTTGGTTTAGTTTTCTATTTGGTAGCTTCTAAAATAGAATTGATTGTTACTGACAAAAGAGTATATGGTGTGGCAATTTTTGATAGGCGAGTTGATTTGCCTTTGGATATGATCTCTGCTGTTAGTACTAGTATATTTAAAGGAATTGCTATTTCTACACCATCAGGTTTAATTAAATTTATAATGATAAAAAATAGAGACGAAATCCATAAAGTTATAAGTGAGTTGTTAGTTAAAAGGCAAGATAATAATTTAAAAAATAATATTTCTATTGCTGATTCATCTATTAGTGAAGCGGATGAGATTGCAAAGTATAAAAAATTGCTTGATAGTAAAGCTATTACGCAAGAAGAGTATGATAAAAAGAAAAAGGAATTATTAAAGTAAGGTAATGAGGTAATGAAATGAAAAAGGTAAAAGATTTATTTAATAAAAATAAAAAACTTTCGATAATTTTGACAGTTATATTATGTATTGTTTTGGTATTATTGATATATTTTATAGTTACAAGTGATAGTACAGAAAATACTGTAGAAACGGTTGAGGATAGAATACGTAATAAGGTAGAAGCGAAAGCAGTTACTTATATATATGTTGAATATGGAGTTGTTGGTAGTGGTAGAGTAACATCTTTAGAAAAAGTAAGTGATGAAGAATATAATGTTTATGGTAAAACAAGGGCTACAGATAATTATGGTGATAGTTATAGTGGCTATTTGAATGGTACGTGTACTGTTCTTGATGATGTTAATTGTGATTTAGAATATAGTGAATTACTAAAGGATTAGTTAATAAGAGAAAAAAACACTTTGTTAAAAGTGTCTTTTTTTAATAAGGAAATATATAATTATTATAATGTTGTTAGTGATAATAATTTTTTGAATATACAAAAGTAAGGCTTTGTTTTACATATAGAGATATGCTATCTTAATATTGTTTGACAAATTATTTTGTTCAAAAGGATAGAATATTTTCTTGAATGAAAATATTATTTGCCTATATTAATAATATTATTTAATATACATATTATTTTCAGAAATGTAATAATTTACTTTTGTTTTTTATATTTTAAAATGATTTACTGCAAATTAGATAACTTATTTATATATTGAATTTTTAAATTTATATTATTTAAAAATTATTACTTATGTAATTAATTAATTTTTCTATACTTTGTTTTGTTGGATAGTTTTTTATGACATTATCATTATATGCTTTAGTAAAACTCCAATCTTTTCTTGATTTTTTATTTGTCTTTTTATCAGTAAAATTAAGATATTTAACTACAGAATTTATATGATTATTTTTTTCAATAATAAATATTTGATCTCTTCTTAAATCTGATAAAATATCAGCATTATTAGTTGTAAATATTATTTGTGAAGTATTGTTTTTTATTTCTGTATTATACAGCTTAATAATAAAATCTGAAACATTTTTGTTAAGAGAATTATCTAATTCATCAATTAAAAATACCCCACCTTTTTTATTGGCTTTATAAAAGTTTGTGGCAATTCCGCATAATTTTTTTGTGGCAGTAGATATTGAATTGTATCTTAATTTATAATTATTATATATAAAAAATAATTTTTCGTTTTCTAAATCGGTATTATCTATTTCCAAATCTTTTATATCATCATCTGCTAAATTTACAAACTTTTTTATTAAATCTTTATTTTCATCTATCTGATCTATAATATATTCTTCTGGAAAAATATAATTTTCTGCTCCTAAAGTTGATGATTCTTTTATGTATCTGTTATAAAAAGTTTCATAATAATTTAATTTTTCTAACAAAATATCTTTAGATTTCCCAGTCAAATCATTTAAGTAGTTAGATTTATATGCAATTTTATGTCCTATTTCACTAACACTATTATTTTCAATTTTTAAGATTTCTTTTATAATTTTTGAATGATATTTTTTTTTGAATTTTAGGCTTTCTTCTTTGACTCCATTTTTTATATAATTATTATCATATTTTAAAGTGTATATGTAGTAGCCGGAATATTCATTATTTGAATCTATATACATTTCCACATTTATTGTTCCAAACTTATCATTGGATTTATTAGTTGAAATTAACGATAATGCTCCCCATTCCTTTAAAGAACTTCTTATTTCTTCTTCTTTTATTTTATCAATATAATTATTTACTTCTTTATTTATTATTGGATTATTTATAAAGTTTCCTACAGCATTTAAAGCGCGTAAAATTGTTGTTTTTCCGTATGCGTTTCCTGCTATTATTCCTGCAACCTTGGTAATCATTTCACCATCTGGTAAAGTATAAACTGTTTCTAATGAATCTTTGTCGCGCTTATTTACTCTAAAGTCTAGAATTATTTTATTTGTATAAGGCCCGATATTTTCTAGCTCTAATTTTATAATCATAAGTATTCCCTCCGTATAAATCATATCATTTTTTTTGCTTTTTGTCAATTAATCTCGTTTTTTAGCGATATTAATACTTTTTTTGTTGACTTTCGTTGAAAAAGTTGCTATATTGTAAATGTCAGATAAAAGCATGACAATAAAAAAGAAAATAACTAAATGATATAGTTACCTCCATACAAGATAATTATATCATATTCTTTCTAAAATTTGAATACTTTTTAAATTTTAGTTTTAGGCGAAGGGAGGAAGATATAATGAATTCTTATATGATAAGCTATGATTTGGCTTCACCAACAAATAACAGAAAAGCTGTTGAGGATTCCATAAAAAGTTTAGGTTCGTGGTGTAAATATGTTTCAACAACTTTTGTTATTTCAACTTATAAAAGCTTGGATGAGGTTCAAACAGTGGCAACAAAAAATCTTGATTCGAATGATTCTATGATTATTTGTAAAGTCCAAAAACCTATTAAAGGTTGGCTTTCAAAAAAGGAATGGGATTGGATACATCAAAATATATAAACGTAAGAGGCTAATAAACCTCTTTTTATATAATTTAAAGTGGAGAAACAAAAATTGTGATTGGTCACCTAGTGTAATAGATTTTTTAAGTAATATAAGTACTACAAGAAGAAATAATTTATATAGAGTTATAGAGGGCTGTGGAAAGAAATTTGATGAAAGCGGGCTACCTTTAGATTTATATTTAGAAAGTATTTTACAAAAGGGAATAAATATGCAACGAAATATTCCTGAATCAAAAAAGTTAGTTAAAAAAATGCAATAGAATTAAAATAGTTATGGAGATGGTTATATTATGTATAGTGTGTTATTTAGTAAAATTGAATTTGGTATGGATTTAGTAGTAGAACGCTTAAAAGAATTTGTTAAATCTGATTATAAAGTAGCAATTTTTCCATGGGCTTTTCCTGGCGAGATAACAAGTGAAGAATTTGAGAAAGAGTATTTTCCTATAGATGGTAGAAGATATAATAAATACTATACTGAATTAAAAAAAATAGGTATTAGTAAAGAAAATATTAAAGTATGTAACCCTTATAAAAATACTAGAAATGACCTTATTGAAATTATTCAAAATAGTGATATTTTACTTTTGCCAGGTGGAAATCCTGAAATGTTTTTTAAAAAAGTTTTGCATGATACGGAATTAATATATTATATTAAGCATTACAAAGGAATAATTATTGGTGAGAGTGCTGGGTGTGAATTACAATTAAAGAGATATTTTATTACTGCTAAAAATAATTATTATAAGTATTTTGCATTTTATGATGGATTTGGAGTGTTAGATGATCCTTTTTATATTGATGTCCATTCAATAAATAATAAGAGATACTTAGCAAAATTACAAGAAGTTGCTAATGATAAGAATAAAAATGTATATGCTATTTTTGATGATGGTGCACTTATTTATAATAGAGATTCTAGTAAATTAGAAATATTTGGTAACGTTTTAACTTTTGTGCCAAAAGATAATTATAAATAGTAGCAAAATAGGCCTTTTTACATATTTTAATGTAGAGGTGAATATTATGAATGAGCGAAGAGTAACAGGTGTTGT
>CALVKV010000043.1 GCA_944333305.1 uncultured Bacilli bacterium | reverse complement strand
ATGCCCTTAAATACAAAGATATTAACTATATAGGAATAGAAAAGTTTGATAGTGTTATGGCAAAAGCGATAAAAAAAATTCCTAATGACTTAGATAATTTAAAACTAATTAGAATGAACGCTCTAGATATAGATAAAGTATTTTCTAAAGAGATAGATTTAATATATTTAAATTTTTCTGATCCTTGGCCTAAGAAAAGATGGCATGATAGACGATTAACTAGTAAAATATTTTTAGATAAATATGATTCATTATTTAAAGATACTAAAAGAATTGAAATGAAAACTGATAATGAAGATTTATTTATCTATTCCCTTGAAACACTAAGTAGTAATGGCTATGCTTTAAGTGATATTTCATTTGACTATCATAAAACAGATACTGATATAATTATGAGTGAATATGAGATACGTTTTAGTAAAGAGGGGAAAAATGTCTATCATCTTTTTGCACAAAAGAAGTGACAAAATAAATAAATATTTGTTATAATGATATAAGAGTAGGTGTTGCATATTGAAAAAGAAACTAATAATACTAACAATCTCTGCTTTTTTATTAACAGGATGTACCAATTTAACCAACATGAGTGTAGATGAATTAACTGATGTTATGTTAAACGATGAAACTAACCTTTCCAATAATGTATTTGAAGGTTATAAATATTACATTCCAAGAGGTCTTAGATTAACAGAAAAAGACGAATATAATGTCAGTCTACAGGATGAGTATAATAATACCTACTATTTCTACATTGATGTTATTAGTTATTATAATGAAGAGGAGTTAGAATACAAAGTAAATAATAAAGCTTACTTTTCTAAAGAGTTAAATTATAATAACAAAAAAGGCTATTTAGAAATAACAAAAATAGAAGATACTAATGCTTATTTTATAGAATACATGTACAATTATGGTAAAATTGAAGCATTTGTTAAAGAAAACGAGATAAATAGTGCTATTATAAATATGAGTAGTATTTTATCATCTTTAGAGTTTAACAGAACTGTCTTAGAAAGCCTTATTGGTAATAATGTTTTGAATTATACTGAAGATACATATGACGTTATGCAACCTAAAGGAAGTACAGCTACTAAAGATACATATCTAGAGTATGAAGAAAGATATGGTATCTATGAAGGTTACGGCGATAATAATAGAAGAGAAGATACAATAGAAATAGAAGAGAACTAAGAAAGGTGGAGTTTATAGTGAAACTACTAGATAAATTAAAAAATGCTCTTTTTGAAGAAGAATATGTAGAAGTAGAAGAAAAAAAAGAAGTGAAGAAGAAAGAAAAGCCTATTGCTAAAAAAATAATTGTAGATGAACCTAAACCAAAGAAACAAACTCCGAAAGAAGATTTGATTGTCGAAGAAGAAAAAAATGAGAGTTCAAAAGAAACTCCTAATAAAGACTTCAAGTTTAAAGCGATTTTAGATGATGACTTTATAGATTTAGAAGAAGATAAGAAAGAAAAACCACAACCTAAGAAAGAGCCTAAAATAGAACCTAAACCAGTAATAAAAGAACCAAAAGTAGAAAGGCCGCTATATAAAGCAGAAAAGAAAAAAGAGGAAAACAAACCATATAAAGCTAATTTGGATAATGAAATAAAAATTCATGAGTATGGGACCGCTTCTAAACAAAGAGAAAGAAAAACTTTTCATCCTTCCCCAATTATCTCACCAATTTATGGAGTTTTAGATCAAAATTACAAAAAAGACGATATTGTGACAAAAAAAGAGGTTAGAATTACAAGTAGTTATAAATCAAAAAATATAGATGTTGATAGTGTCAGAGAAAAAGCTTATGGCAATAGTGATGACATCTTTGAAGAAGAACTTATTTCTAATAAACAAAGGGATAAAAATCATGAAGAAAAAGAAGACACTTTTATTCCTGAAGAAAATGTTGATATAAAAGAAGAGGATAGTCTTTTAGATATAAGTTCTGACAACACCCCATCAGTTGCAAAAGTGACAATGGGAGATGCCGAAGAATATTATAGTGATTTAGGTCTAGAGTATAATATTGACTATAAAGATGTCTCTCATGAAAAAGCGACCGGCAGAAGAACAGACTTAAAGAACTTTGATGAAGAAGAAATAAAAAAAGACGATACTAGCATCGAAGAAAATTTGTTTGATTTAATAGATTCAATGTATGATGAAAAGAAAGGAGAATAAAAAGTGGAATTTTTAGGGGTTATTTTGGATAGCCTATTAATAGTATTAGTAATTATTTTAATAGTTTTAGCACTAAAAACATTAGATACCCTTAATAAAGTAGATGCTATACTAGATGATACTAAAAAAAAGTTAGATAGTTTAGATGGTGTCTTTAATTTGGTTGATAATGTTAGCGAAAAATTAACTTTAGTTACTGATACTATTGTTGGTAGCATTGTTAATTTTATAACAAGCATATTTAATAGGAAAGGAAAGGGAGATATTGATGAGTAAAAAAAGTGGAGTTGGAAAATTTATTGCAGGAGCTGCAATTGGAGCTGGATTAGGAATTTTGTTTGCTCCAAAAAAAGGTAGTGAAACAAGAAAGGATTTAAAAGAAAAATTAGATAATGTAGTTGCTAAAATTAAATCAGTTGACACTGAGGAAGTAAAAGAAATGTTTGAACAAAAAGTGGAAGAAATTAAAGCTGAACTTGAAGATTTAGACAAAGAAAAAGCTTTGAAAATTGCTAAGAAAAAAGGCGAAGAAATAAAAAAGAAGTGTCAAGACTTAGTTAATTTAGCAGTTGCTAAAGGTACCCCTGTACTAGAAAAAGCAGCAGAAGAATTAAGATTAAAAGCAATTGATGTTGTTAGTGATGTATTAGAAAAGTTAGAATCTAAGGATAAATAAAAAAATATTAATATAATAGAACTGACCGTACTTATGGCAGTTCTATTTTCATTTAAATAAAAACTTGCTTTTTATTGAAAAAAATGTTATAATATAGGCACAAAAAACAAATTGGGGGTATAAATATGAAAAAGCTAAAATTAAACAAATTTAAATTAACTGTACTTGCGGTTTTAGTTGCGGCTTTAGGAATATTCGGTATAACTGGCATTAATGCAGCTTCAACTGCACCACAGTCATTCACTGCAGATAGTGAAAAATTACTAGAGGGATATATTAATAACTGGCACTATGCAAAACTAACAAGTAGTTTAGGTGGGTATGTATATTGTACAGATTTCCACAAAGGTATACCATATGGTGTTCAAATGACATTATCAGGAGAAGCACCAGCAGGTCTTGCCTATATTTTATCTAATGGTTATCCAAGAGTAAATATCACTGGTGATTCAGATATGGATTACTATATTACACAAGCTGCTATTTGGTGGTATCTAGATGAAACTACAGGTAGTAATAATTTACCAGACTCATTCAAGTATACAGGATCAGATCCATATAATATTAGACATTATGTAAGTGAGTTAGTTGAAGGTGGAAAGAAGCAAACATCATATGCTACACCAGCTATTAGATTAATTAATAATGATAGCACTTTAAATCTAACAGATGATGGCAAATATTATGAATCAGCTGCTATTAGTGCAGAAACATTATATACAACAGGTAACTATACTGTATCTTTGAGTAATGCTCCAGAAGGAACAACAATAGTTAATGCTTCAACAGGTGCTAGTCAAACTTCATTTTCACCTAGTGAAAGTTTTAAAGTTAGAATACCAGCAGATTCAGTTGATATAGGAAGCTTAAATATTACTGTAACAGCAACCGCGACCGGTTCGATAAATAAAGCTTACATGTATAAATCAAGTGATTCTACTAAGCAAGATGTTATGGGATCTTTGTTATATCCTGAAACATCAACAGTAAAAGATCAAACTAATTTAACTCTAGAAACAAGCAAGGTTACAATTACTAAAATTGATGATGAAACAGAACAACCTTTAGCAGGAGCAACATTTGAAGTAAAAGATAGCGCTGGAAAAGTTATTGCAACTTGGACTTCAACAACATCATCTCATGTAATTAAAAACTTACCAAATGGTACATATACTTTACAAGAAACAGAAGCTCCAGAAGGCTATGTTCTAAATGATCAAATTGTAGAATTCACAATTAGTGATACTAACAGAAATATCTCAATTAGATTTAGAAACAAAGAACTTGAAAGAACTGCAACAATTATAAAAATAGATGCAATTACTAAAGAACCAGTAGCGGGAGCTACTCTAGTAGTAAAGGATAGCGATGGTAAAGTTGTAGAAGAGTTTGTAACAACTACTGAACCACATAAATTAAATGATCTTGCTGATGGTACTTATACAGTAGAAGAAACAAAGGCTCCAGCAGGTTATGAAAAATCAGATGAAATTTATGAATTCACTGTTAATAAAGATAACCGTGATGCAACCATTACTATTGAAAATACACCTATTGAAAAATTAGTAAACATCTTAAAAGTAGATGCAGCAACAGGTAATCCTTTAAGTGGAGCTACTCTAGTAGTAAAGGATAGTGATGGTAATGTAGTTGAAGAATTTGTAACAACTACTGAACCACACACTATTACAGGTTTAGAAGATGGAGAATATACAGTAGAAGAAGTAGAAGCTCCAGAAGGTTATAATAAAAGTGATGAAGTATATAAATTTACAATCAGTGATGAAACACCAACTGCTTTAGTTATCTTTGAAAATAATGAAATAGTTGAAGTTCCATTTACTGGTAGTAGTAAATCCCTAATAAGCACTATATTTGGATCAATGCTTTTAATATCCGGAGTAGGATTCGTTTACTACAATGGTAAAAAACAAAAAGTTAAATAATAAGAAAAGAATCTCTCCTAATACAGTCGCTCTAATTGGAGCATTTGTAATAACAATTGGAGGATTCTTCTCTTTTTATAACTTTATCAGTGATAAAAAGCTACTTGCCTATGATTATATGAATGATCAAATATATAGCGAAAATGAAACAGAAATATATAATGTTAATACAACAGAAGTTGAAAGCACTGATGAAGATAAACAAACTGACCAAACATATACAGATATTGAAAGTTACATTGGTTACTTAGAAATACCAAAAATAAAGTTTAGAAGGGGTTTTTACAATATTGATTCTAGTCTTAACACAGTTGAAGCCAATATTGAAATAATACAAGGTAGTGTTCTACCAAATGTTACTAATGGAAACTTAATAATAGCAGGTCACTCAGGTACCGGTTGGAAAGCATTCTTCAAAGACCTATATAAACTGGAAGTAGGAGACGAAGCTAATGTTACCTATGGTGGTCTAACATATAGATATAAAATTACAAATATATATCAAGAACCTAATACAGGAAAGGTTTCCATTAAAAGAAATCATGATAAGACAACACTTACGTTAATCACATGTACTAAAGATGATAGTTCTACACAAACTATTTATATAGCAGAGCTATATACTATTGAATAAAAAAGGGGGTGTTATTAATGAGAGATTTATCGTTAATAACAAAATTACAAACAGTTTTTGATTTAATTACATCTAGGAACTTATACTTGATGATACTTGTTTTACTTGTTTTTCTTACGATAATTTTTATAACTACTAATGGTTCTAACCGTAAACAAAGTAAGAAAGCATATATATTATTGTACTTAGCAGGTTTTATCTTTATAGCATTTCAATATGGTGGTAGTATTTTAACTCTAATTGATTATGCTATTAATGAAGTCTTTATAACTTATTACTTTCCTAATATTGTTATCTATCTTATTATGTTAATCATAACAAATGCTATTTTGTGGAAAACAATATTTAATGATAAAGTAAATTTTAAACTAAAAGTTATAAACTCAATCGCTTTTGCAATCATCATGTATCTATTCATCTTAGCAGTCACTTCAATTAACAACTTAAACTTAGATGTCTTTAATATTACAGAATTATATAGTAGTAATCAAGTTAGAAGTCTATTAGAATTAAGTATGTTTATCTTTGTCTTCTGGGTAGTAGTTTTATTAATCTATTATCTAATTAGAAGATATCAATATAAACACAATCTAATTCAAGTTGAGTCTTTTACAAACTATAATATAATTAATGACTTTGATATTAAAGAAGCTTATAAAGTTCCAAAAACAACTTTATTAGTTGAAGAACCTAAAAAAGAAGAAAAGGTTGAACCTAATAGTATAAATATATTAGGACAAGAATTTACTTTAGATGAATATAAAGTTATGCTTAAAATATTAATAGAATAAAAATATAAGAAAAATAAATTAATTTAAAAAAATAAAAAATTAAAAATAAAAAATTAAAAAAAAAAAAAAAAAAGAAAAATAAAAAAGAACAAGAAACTGTTGAAGAAAACCCTCTTACTGAGTTAAACAAACTATATCAAAGTATAAGAGATTAGTTAGAATACTAAATCTCTTTTTTTATACATATAATTTACTGGTGATAAAATGTTAACAGAAGAAGAGTTTTATAAAGAATCTATAGATGCTAATCTATATTATCTAAGGACATTAAGAGATTTTTGTATTAATATTGAACTTTCCTTTTATGGTAATAACCCTTATAAAGCAAGAGCCGAAGCACTTGCTAGAAGAAGCCAAGATTTAGGTAGAGAAATAGTTACACTAACTAATGGAAAAGTACCATCTAAAGGAGTAAATTATCAGATATTTTATACAGAGTATACCTTACCTATAGAAAGATTAACAGAAAAGCTTTTTAATTTAAATCTTGGTACAGATATAACAGAAATGCAGCTTAATCTTACTCCTACAGATACTTTTGATATAAATGATGAATTAATTAGAACAATGACATCTATTAACGATAGAGCCTCAAATATTGCAAATGATTTTATAGAACTTGCAAGAGTTATAAGAGATGAGATGACTTCTAATAATCTATTCTCATACTCATATCCTACTATGTATAACTTTATGATTATAACAATTGAACTATATATAGGAGAGTTAAATAGACTAAAAGAAAGAATAAGAAAAGATCCTATCATCGCCCTAGATACCGAATATGGATATAATATAACAGCTTACGAAATAACATCATTCTTAAGAGGCCTAATAGATCCAAATGCTACTTCATATATAGAAGTATTAAATAATATTTTAAATGAAATATATCCACAGTTACTTGAAGATTATAATAGTCTTCCTCTATCTCCAGAAAATCAACAGAATCTAACAGAAAGAAGTATTGCCGTTATTAGAAGAATAAGGTTATTAATAAGGGATATGTTAAGAGATTTATTAGATGCTAAACTATACTTTATAATAGAACCACTTGCTATAGATAATTTTTATCGTAATATAAATTATTTCCTCTATGTTTTAGATGCAGATAGTAAAGAAGTCTAAATAAGAATAAATAAGACTTCTTTTTCTTTGCCATGAATTAAAATAATGATATAATGAATTAGGAAGTAGGTAATAATTATGATAGAACTAGATAACTTAAATAAAGAGCAAAAAAAGGCAGTTTTATATAATGAAGGACCACTTTTAATTTTAGCAGGTGCTGGATCTGGTAAAACGAAAGTATTAACTACAAAGATTGCCTATTTAATAGAAGAACTAAATATATCACCTTATGAGATACTAGCTATAACATTTACTAATAAGGCAGCACTTGAGATGAGAGAACGTGTTGATAGAATGATAGGACCTATCGCTAAAGATATTCAAATATCAACATTCCATTCATTTGGCCTTAAAATATTAAGAGAAAATTATGAAAGATTAGATTATAGCAAGAATTTCGTTATTATGGATAGTGATGATTCCTTAACTATTGTAAAGAAGATATTAAAGAGTCTGAACTATGACCCTAAAATTTATAATCCTAAAGCGATAAGAAATAAAATAAGTAATTGTAAAAACGAACTTATATCACCAAAAGATTATGAAAGATACATTGCCAGTGATTATGAAAAAGTAGTTAGTGAAGTTTATTATAAATATGAAGATAAATTAAAACAAAACAATGCAGTTGATTTTGATGATTTACTTCTTCTGCCAATAGTTCTTTTTAGAAAATATCCTGAAGTTTTGCAAAAATATCAAGAGCGCTATAAATATATTTTAATAGATGAGTATCAAGATACTAATGAAGCTCAGTACATCTTATCAAAAATGATAAGTGCTTTATATAAAAACATCTGTGTTGTTGGTGATGCTGATCAAGCAATATATGGGTTTCGTGGAGCCAATTATAAAAATATTCTAAATTTTGAAAAAGATTATCCTAATGCTTTAAGCATTAAGCTAGAACAAAATTATCGTTCTACTAAAACAATATTAGAGGCTGCTAACTGTGTTATTAAAAACAATGAACAAAGAAAAGAAAAAAATCTTTGGTCTACTAAAGGTGATGGCGATAAAATTACCTATTATAGAGCTTATGATGAAAAAGATGAAAGTCATTATACAGCTATGGAAATAAAAAAACTTCTAGATAGTGGTAAAGATGCTAGTGATATAGCCGTTCTTTATCGTACTAATGCTCAGTCTAGAGTAATTGAAGAAGAACTATTAAAGCAAAATATTCCATATCGTATTGTAGGAGGTTTCAGCTTCTATCAACGAAAAGAAATTAAAGACTTACTAGCATACCTTAAATTAATCTATAATCCTAAAGATGATGTTAGTCTTTTAAGAGTCATAAATACCCCTAAAAGAGGAATAGGTTTAAAGACGATAGAGCATTTAACAGAAGTAGCAGATTCTAAAGATATAAGTTTATTTGAAGCTATAGAAGATGGTAAAGAATTAAAATTTAAAAATCTTATTCTTTCTTTACAAAAAGTCTCAGAAACAGTCACTTTAACAGAGTTAATTGATAAAGTCTTAGATTCTACAGAAATGAAAAAAGAGCTCATTAGTGAAAAAAGTATTGAAAGTGAAATTAGATTAGAAAACCTAGAGGAATTTAAATCTATTACTAAAGCTTTCGAAGAGCGAATGGGCTTAGTTTCCTTAGAAGATTTCTTATATGAAGTAAGTCTAGTTAATGATAAAGATGAATATAAAGACCCTCGCCATAAAGTTAGTTTAATGACCATTCATGCTGTTAAAGGACTAGAATATGATATTGTCTTTGTTCTAGGATTAGAAGAAGGAATATTCCCTCATCTTAACTCTTTAATGAGTGCTAGTGAAACAGAAGAAGAAAGAAGACTTTGTTATGTCGCTATTACAAGAGCGAAAGAAAAATTATATTTATTAAATGCTAGAAGAAGAGTTCTCTTTGGTAAGGATGGCATAAATCCCCCAAGTAGATTCTTAGGTGAGATAGATAATAATTTAATTGAAAGTAATACTGAAAGAAAAGAGGAACAAGTACATGTTACCAAAGAAACCGTCTTAAGAGATGAAGATGTTGATTATCAAGTTGGAGATTATGTAGTACATGAACATTTTGGAGCAGGTAAAGTACTAGAAGTTACTAACTCATTAGTAACAGTTGCTTTTAAACATCCATATGGAATTAAAAAATTAATGAAAAATCATAAAAGTTTAACTAAAGTATAAAGGGGGTAACTATGAATAAAGATTTAAAAATAATAAAGAAAAAATATGGGGAAGAAATGATGCACTTATGTAGGGAAATATTTCCTACTATACTTGAACATGAAGGCTTATTACCAAAGTTATTACTTGATAACTTTAAAGAAAGTAGATCATTAGTTAAAGACATTATTTATAATAGATTAGAAGAAAGATTTAAAAATTATATATATAGTAAAGTAGATGTTGAAAATAATTATGAAGAAGTTGTATATAAAAGACCAGATGAATTACTAAAAGAAGCAGGATATATTTTGTATGAGTGTCATAGCGAAGAGGAAATACAAAGCTTTAAAAAGTATTATGCTTCTGGAGAAGAGTTATGTACGTTTAATGGTGGTAGATTAGATAGATGTTTTGTATTTTTTGCCATAAAAGAGAATGTAAATGAAATAAAAAGAGAAAACTTTCCTAAACCAGAAAGGCAAGATGAATATGGAACATCAGTAATTAGTATTCAATTTACTAGAGATAATAGTCATACTTTATCTATCAAAAATAGATATAATCATAGAGTAAATAATCCTGATTCAACCTTTGGGAATAATTTAGATAATATTATACCAGGACTTACTAATAGCTTTGATAAGTATTATGGAATGCACCAATCTCATCTGCAAGGAGGGTTTGAAATACCAAGATATGTAAAAGCAAGAGACGGGAAATTTTATAAATACAATTATGAAATAAATAATATTTATTACTGTGAAAATAATGTAATAATAGATAATTTTGAAGTAAAAGAATATCCTCATGAACAATATATAATATTTGATTATTTTATTTTAGACTTAAAGAATAAACTAATTCAAAAATACTGGAATGATATGGAATTGGAAGATTCATTTCCTAATACAATTGGAACAATAAAAGATATAAAAATAGAAAATGATAAAGATAATAAAAATATTTTAATAAAAA
>CALVKV010000042.1 GCA_944333305.1 uncultured Bacilli bacterium | reverse complement strand
GATGATAAAAATCATCCTTCATATTATCAATTCCTTGTATCAAATTATTGTCTACCAACACTATTTGACAAAGAACCCTAATTTCAACCTATACTTTTACATTTTTCATATCTTAAATTAACACCAATTTATTAAACTTATACTTTTTAGAATTTTGGACTTAATGTCAAAGTTATTTCCATATTATCAGTAATTGCTGTTCCTGCTCCTATACTTTGTCCTGTAACATAACCATTTCCTTCTAATTTAACACTAATACCTAATAACTTTAATAAATCTTCTGCTTGTTTACTTGATAAGCCATTTACATCAGGAACAGTTAAATTGCTATCATTAGTAACTAAAAATACTTTTGTTCCTTCTGTTACTTTGTCACCTTTGGAAGGATATTGTTTTGTTACTTTATTACCATTACCAATAACTGTTACAGACATCCCCATACTTTCAAGATCAGATCTTGATGAGGTTACATCTTTATTTTTATAAGATGTTAAACTATATTCTTTTAATTCTTCTTCACTAGTTGTATCTGGATCTGTTCCATAATATTTACTTATATTAACTACTATATCTTTGATGGCTGTCCAAATTACTCTTTGATTTCCACCTTCTGGTCTTTTAACAGAAGCATAGATAATTACTTTAGGATCATTATTAGGATAAACTCCTGCAAATGAAGAAATAATATCAGATTCTCCAGTTAAGTAACCGCCACCATTTTCATCTGCAATTTGAGCGGTACCTGTTTTACCTATTAAATCATATCCTTCTAATTTATAACCTGCACCAGTCATACCTGAAACATTTACAGTATTCCACATTAATTCCCTAATTTTATTAACTGTTGTAACGCTTGCAACTGTATCTACCTCAGTTCTTTCTCCTTCATATACTACTTCTCCTGTATCAGGATCAACTATCTTTTCTACGATATAAGGTTTTAGCATAACTCCTTCATTTGTAAGAGAGGTTAAAGCTTGAATGTTTTGAATTGGGGTTGTTGTAATTCCTTGACCAAATCCAGCATTAAATATTTCTGTTTCATACTTAAAGTCAACATCTCCTGTTGCCTCATTAGGAAGTTCTATTCCTGTTTTTTTACTGAAGCCTAACTTTTTAAAATAGCTTCTAAGTATATCAGCTGATAAATGTCTATCAATTAAGTTAATAACACCTACATTACTAGATAGAGCAAAACCACGGTCAAAAGTAATATCTCCCCAACCTGCTCTATTCCAGTCTCCTATTTCTGTACCATCTGTTGTTGTATAAACACCTGAATGATAGGTTTCATTACCATCATAGACACCTTGTTCCATAGCTGCCATATAAGTAAATATTTTCATGGTAGAACCAGGTTCATAAGGACTAGAAACGTTCATATCTAAATAATTAGTAATGTCTCTTGTATTAGGATCAAATGATGGTGAAGTACTTGAAGCTAATATTGCACCAGTTTTGGCATCTGCAATCATAATTGTAAACCACTCGTAATTATAATTAGCTTCAGCATCTGATAAAGCTTGTTCTACAAAAAACTGAATGCTACTATTAATAGTTAAATATATATCTTTACCATCTTCTGCTTCTTTACTTATTTCATTAGTTCCTGCTATTTTAAACCCTTGTAAATCCTTTTGATAGGTAGTGGAGCCATCTTCTCCTTTTAAAGTAGAGTCATAATATTTTTCTATACCCATTTCACCACTCATCGTAGTTTCTTCTTCTCCATCATCGTTGGTAGTTGTTTCTTCTTTAGCATAGCCTAAAACATAAGAAGCAAAATCTCCTTTAGGATAATATCTTTTAAAGCTCTCTTCAAAATCAATTCCAGGTAGGTTTAACTCTTCAATAGCACTTTTAGTAAGTTCTGTTAAGCCTTTACCAATAGTACCGAACTCAGTTTGATAAACGTCTTCTCTATTTAAATATTTTAGTATTTCTTCTTTACTAGTTCCTAGGGCACCGGCTAACTTTTCAGCAGTCATTTCTTTATCTACAACATGTTGTGGATTATCTTCATCTGTAGTCCTAGATGGAGAAAGGTAAGCGATTAACTTGTATGAAGAAACATTTTGTGCTAAAGCTTCTCCATCACTACTATAAATATTACCACGTTCTGCTTTTATAATATCTGTTTTTGTAGTTCGCCTTCTTGCTAAAGCTTGTAAATTTGTATCATCTACTTCCTCTGCTAAAGCAAGTTGAGTTACTCTAGCAATCATTAGAGCAAACAAAAAAAGAGAAGTAATTATTAAAAGTTTACTATATTTTATATTATTTTTCCTTCTCTTTTTTCTTTTCAAGTTTACCACTTCCTATTATTCATCGATATTTTTAATGTTATCATTATTATAACTTAATCCTTGTTCTTTGGCAACTTCTTCTATTTTATCTAGTGATGCTAACTCATTTATTTTCATAGATAAACTCTCATTAGTTTTAGTTTGTTCATTTATTTCTTTTTTAGCCTTTTCTACTTCAAAGTTAATCTTTGATAAAGTTGCTTTAGAGAAAACGATTGTTAAAGGAGCACTAACTGCTAGAACAAGAGCAAAAGTATAAATAAGGCGTTCAAATCTACTCATTTTTACACGTTTTTTAATTTTTCTTGTAGACATAAGTATTCCTCCAATCTTTTTATTATTTTATTTTCTCTATTACTCTAAGTGTTGCAGAATGAGCTCTATTATTACGAGCTAGTTCTTCGTCACTTGCTTTAATTCCTTTTTTAGTAATTAATTTAAAATTTGGTAATTTATCTTCAGGTATATTAGGTAAGCCTTTAGATAAATCATCTATTTTAGTTACTTCTAAAAATTTATGTTTAACAATTTTATCTTCTAGAGAATGGAAAGTTATAACAGCAATTCTTCCTCCAACATTTAGCATTGATAAACTATCATCAAGAGATTTTTTTAAGACATTTAATTCATCATTAACTTCTATTCTTAACGCTTGAAATATTTGTTTAGCAGGATGTTTTTTTATTCTTTCTTTATAAGGAACAGAACTTTTAATAATATCTACTAGTTCTAAAGTTGTTACAATTTCTTTATTTTCTCTATACTTGACAATATTTCTAGCAATAGATGATGCTGCCTTACTTTCGCCATATTCTTTAAAGATTCTTTTCAAATCTTCATAACTATATGTATTAACGATAAGTTTAGCAGTAATTTTACCATCTTTATCCATTCTCATATCAAGGGGAGCATCAAATCTGTATGAAAAGCCTCGATAATCTTCATCAAGTTGGGGACTTGATACTCCAAGATCATAAAGTATAGCATCTACCTTTTCTATGCCTAGCTCTTTTAATTTTTCTTTGGCATAGACAAAGTTAGAATCAATTACTTGGAAGTTATCACTTATTTTCGAAAGTTTAACTTTGCTAAATTTTAGTGCTTCCTCGTCTTGGTCAAAGGCGAATAGATACCCATTTTTTATTCTTTTCAATATCTGACTACTATGTCCAGCAAAACCTAAGGTCATATCAACAGCGATACTGTTATCTTTTAAATTTAAAGCATCAATCGCTTCAGTAAGTAATACAGACTCATGCATTATATTTTCTCCTCAAATAGATTTTCAGCAATATCAGACATTTCATCATTACATGAACTCATAAACTCATCAAATGCATTCTCATCCCATATCTCTAATCTATCTCCCGTTCCCACAATAACACACTTTTTAGATAGATTTGCATAATTAGATAATGGTGTAGGAATATTAACTCTTCCTTGTTTATCAAGTTCAACGGCAGTAGCACCAGACATAAAGAATCTTGTGAAAGCTCTAGCATCTTTTTTAGTGAATGGTAAGCTTTCTAATTTTGTAACTATGTGATTAAAAGTAGTTTCTGGATAAACATAAATACAATGTTCTATACCACGTGTAATAACGAAATTTTGGCCAAGTATTTCACGATATTTAGATGGTATAGCAATTCTTCCTTTTTCATCAAGGCTATGATGAAATTCTCCCATGAACATATTTATCCCCCACTTTTCACCACAATTCTCCACTGCTTAATTATATGTTACACAAAAAGTTAAAAAATGTAAATAAAATAAAGGATATTTAATTAGACAAATAAATTACTTGACAAGAAAAATGTAAACAAAAAGAAAAAAGGTCTTGACATAACCTTTTTTTACCTTCGTAACCTGTTTCTGCATAATATTAATAGAAAAATTTATCTTTCATAATCATAAATAAACTCGCCGGTATCGTCTATACTAGGATCTAAAATGTATTTTTTACCCCAACTTGATACTAAATACCTTCCATCATCTAAAACATCAACAATTGTCATAGCATGAGCTCCAACATTATCAAAAGCTATATCATCTAGTTTTCCATTACCATCTAAATCTTCAGGAGAAAATAGAGTAAATTCATTAGCAAAAACTATAGCAAACTTACCCTCTCTTAAAGCTTCTTTAATATCTATTTTTTCTGTTTTATTTTCAATTATAGGCTGATCATCAGGAATATTATATCCAACCGATTCTAATTCTTTTTTCTTTTTTTCCCACTCCGCTGTACCTGGTTCTAAAATTATTTTTTTTGTTATAGTACTACTATTAACTGACAACTGTATACCTTTTTCTGCAAGATATTTTGAAAGAACTCTACCAGCTTCAATAAGGCTTGTTCCAACCATACCAGTTCTATCAAAATCATCTTCATCTAAAGCTGCATCATTATCTCTTATTTTCATTTCCTCTTCTACATTACCATAAACTTCTTCAATAGTTTGAAATCCTCTTTCATTTTTGGCATAATACAAAAAGAAATCTAAAAACATATATTCATAGCGATACCCTAAATATGTTTCCCCGCCAGGAGAATTCTGTTTATAGGTTAACATAGAAAAACCAAATATTTCCTCAAATTTGCTCTCTCCGTTAGGAATACTTTGAAAGTATTGAAATATTGTATTAATTGAAGCAACATAACTACAGCCAATAAAATTCATTCTATTAAATAAAAGTTCTAAATCTTCTTCTGTAGCATCTGGATAATATTTATTTACTATTTCCCATATATTTTCATCATTAAGATAGTTTTCTATATTTTGAACTAATGCTCCCTGATTACCACCAAAACTACTAGTACTATCATTTTCAGAATCAAATATACTACTGCATAAAGTTATTGTTTCTAAATCATTGTTACTATTATTATCACTATTAAAAGTAACTTGTTGATCAGTAACATAATTAGTTATCTTACTTGTTGTAGTACTAGCTTTTTTTAATACATTATTAAAATTAATACTTGTTTTACTAATATCTGACTTTATCTTCATAATTACTTCTCCTATAATATCTTATAGCTTAACATTTTACATTCAATATTAAGTTTTTCTAATGTTTCTTTTTCTAATTTTTCTTTAATATTATTTATTACTTCTCTTTGTTTTCTTATATTATTTATATATTCTTCCTTAATTTGCTCCTCTTTATTTTTTCCATAAATAAAAGCGAATACTAATGTACCATTTTTTATAATAGTTTCTGGGGTAGGCTCAAAATAGGTAATATTTTTTACCCCTTCTTTTGTAATTACCTTCTTTAATGTATTTTTAATAAACTCTTCTGTCATTTTTTCATTTTCATTTAACTCATCTAAATATAAATTATTAAGACAATATATATATTTAGAAACTTTCATATAACCATACTTTTCAAAAGTAGTAGATGGTGTAAATAAACAATTACTCTCTTCTACTACATTATCTAAACTATCCAAATTAAGTTCACTTTTTAATAGTTCTATTAAACTATTTTTATACACTTCTTTATATTCTTCCTTCATTTATATCACCGCCTTAAGTTTATCAAATATATAATTAAATAACAATATAAAAAGCATAAGTTTTCACTTACACTTCTTGTATTACGGTTATAATCATAGGTTTTGTTTCCATAGTTTAACCTTAAACACAACTTCTCTTCAAAAACATAAATATCATTAAGTTCACCATTACCATCAAAACCTTTTGAATATTAATGTTCTGATTTCTGATATTAATTATTCATTTTTTCTTTCCTTAATTTTTTCAAACTTATTAAAAATCATATAAATCAATACCAATAAGCTTATTTTTACTTGTATCTAAAGTATACAAATTACCCCAACTACTCACTACCAATTTATCACCCCAAACATCTACAACCCTCATAGCATGAGGTCCTATATCTTCTTTAGGAATATCATTAGCAATTCCTCCAATAATGTTTAAAGGCTCCAAATCAAAATCTTTAGCACTTACTACTATATATTTTCCATCTTCAATTAAAGCTTTCATAATATCATTTGTTATATCTTCAACACCGAGTTCAATATTACCATTTTTCAAAACATTTACCATTGTTAAAGAATGATTATTAATAAAAACATCATATGCTTTATCCCCTGGTTTTATCACAACTGGTGTAATTGTATCACCCGTTGTATGATTTCCATTATTAATAATATTTCCACCAGCAGCAGTTATACTAATACCATGTTCTGCCATATAATTAGAAAAAACATACAACCTATCACCAGGAGTAGTTCCACCCATACCAGTTCTATCAAAATTTTCATCATCCAAAGCTGCATCATTATCTCTTATTTTCATTTCCTCTTCTACATTACCATATACGTCCTCTATAGTTTTATATCTTAAAGCATCATGAGACCAATATAGAAAAAAATCTAAAAATAATAAATCATAATTATAATTATTCTCTAAACCAAAGAGAGTATCTTTTTTTAATGGAAAACCAAATTTTTTCTCAAATTCTTCTTCACCATTCTCTTTATTTGCATAGTAATTAACAATAATATTAACACAAGCAACATAGCCACATCCAATAAAACTCATTCTATTAAATAAAAGTTCTAAATCTTCTTCCGTAGCATCTGGATAGTATTTATAAACTATTTTCCAAACATCTGGGTTTAACAAATAATAATCAACATTATTTTTTAGATTACTTTGATTGCCACCGTAATTTTCCGCGTTAAAAATATCCCTAATATCTATGCTATCTGATAATTCAATAGTCTCTACATTACTACTTTTATTATCACTATTAAAAGTAACTTGTTGATTAGTAACATAATTAGTTATCTTACTTGTTGTAGTACTAACTTTTTTTAATACATTATTAAAATTAATATTTGTTTTACTAATATCTGACTTTATCTTCATAATTACTTCTCCTATAATATCTTATAGCTTAACATTTTACATTCAATATTAAGTTTTTCTAATGTTTCTTTTTCTAATTTTTCTTTAATATTATTTATTACTTCTCTTTGTTTTCTTATATTATTTATATATTCTTCCTTAATTTGCTCCTCTTTATTTTTTCCATAAATAAAAGCGAATACTAATGTACCATTTTTTATAATAGTTTCTGGGGTAGGCTCAAAATAGGTAATATTTTTTACCCCTTCTTTTGTAATTACCTTCTTTAATGTATTTTTAATAAACTCTTCTGTCATTTTTTCATTTTCATTTAACTCATCTAAATATAAATTATTAAGACAATATATATATTTAGAAACTTTCATATAACCATACTTTTCAAAAGTAGTAGATGGTGTAAATAAACAATTACTCTCTTCTACTGCTTTATCTAAATTATCTAAATTAAGTTCCCTTTTTAATAGTTCTATGAAACTATTTTTATATACTTCTTTATATTCTTCCTTCATTTATATCACCACCTTAAGTTTATCAAATAAATAACTAAATAACAATATAAAAGGTATAATATCTTCATCTATTTAATTATTATTTTTCCATAATATTAACTCATTTTTTAGCTCAGTAACATTATTATATTTAGAATTAATCATTTTATAAAAAATAAGTTCAAGATCATCACTTATATCATCAATAACATCACTTATTAATAAATTATCACTTTTTTTCTCATTTATTAATTCATTTAAATTATTATAATTAAATGCTTTTTTATTTGTAATTATTTCATATAATATAATACCTAAAGCATATATATCAAAATTATATGTAACCTTTTCTTTTCTTAATTGTTCAATAGAACAATAAGACACACTACCATAATTCGTTTTACCACCTACAAATTGAGCAATACCATAATCTATAATATATATATTCTTATTATTAGAAATTAAAATATTACTAGGCTTCAAATCGCAATGAACAATAAAAAGATTATGTAACATTTCTACGTTTTCTATTATTTTAATAAAAACATCTATTTTCTCATTTAAGTTATCAAATTTATAATTATTTAATGTAACACCATCTATATATTCATAAATTATATAATAAGGATTTTTATTATTAAAAAATAATATTTTAGGAACAAACGACAATTCTTTTATCTTTTGCCATATATATAATTCATTATCTAACATTTTTACTAAATCTTCATCATATTTTATTAACTCTTTTTTTAATACTAATTTATTCTCATAAGAAAAAGATGTATATATATATTTATTAACTTCTTTTTTATCTACCATTTTGTTTATGCTTATCTACCTTTTCTAAAATATCTTTTTGATTAAAAAGAGTTAAATCAGCTTCATCTCTACTAATATTTTTAGCAGCATAATCTACTATTCCTATACCAGGTATTTCATAATCAATATACATAACTTCATAACTAGAATCGTCACCTTTTAATTTAACAATATCTCCAACTTCTAATTTTTCTTCAAAAGATGAATTTTTTTGTAAAGATTTAATATATTGCTCATTATTTTCAACTATATTACCATTTTTATCTTTAAATATTAAATCATCAAAACTAAAATTATCCATTATTACCTCCATTTACTATAATATTTCTTATAATATTATAAACATTTCTCGTATTATATTTATTATAGAAGTTAATTAAATGATCAGAAATACCAAGTTTCTTTAATTCTACAATGTTATCTAATTGTTCTTTAGTATATTTCTGTTCAAGCATATTATCTTTTATTTCTTTATTTCCACGTATTTCTTGAATTTGATAAGATGATTTGATTAATTCAGTAGCAAGTTCATTTCGTAAATATTTTTCATTCAAGTTACCTGGGAATCTAACTCTATCTAAGGCATCAGCATCTTTTAAAATAGTAGCAATTTTATATACATCATTAGCATCACTATTACTAATATTATATTTACTAAATATTCTATTAATATCAGCATTAGTATCACCTGCTTCATGATACTCTATAACCGCTGCTATTTTATTTAATTCTTCTTCACTATAATTATTCTCTAACTCTTTAAGAGCTTTAACAGCACTAAGTTCAGCATGATTAGTATCAGTTTGAAGATTTACTCTACCTGAGTCATGGAATTTAGCAGCTTCTATTAGTATATTCATTTGATCACTACTTAATCCTAGTTCTTCTCCCATATACATTGAATAAAATAACACTCTTTCAACATGATCTATATTATGTTCAGGAATATTGATATCATAAAGATCATTACTTTTTAAATATCTAACTTCACTTTCAAATCTTCCTAATAACCCTTTTTCTTTAAACGTATTCATAATATCATAAAGATCTATTTGATTTTGTGCTAGAGGGCTAGACTTAGAAACAAAATTATTATAATAGCTTAGTGATTGATTTTTACTATTAATTTTATCTAAATTAAGACTTGATACAATAGACTCTTCCTGAGGAATTAATCTAGCTCTTATTTTTATTTGTCCAGTATTTTGATCTATCTTAGGATAGGATATAATTTCAAATTCATTATTACGTCCTAATAATAATTCTTGTTGATTATAGTTTTTAATACCTGCAAACTTTTCTAAATAGGCTGCTTTAGTTCCTTTAGGAACTTCTATTTCTAAGGATATATGTCTTGTACTAGAAATTTTTTTAGGTATAAGCGAAGTACTCATAAAAGCTTGATCATTAAATTTTTGACCAATATTAAAAGTATTAATTCTATTACCATCTAAATATAAAGCATCTACACCACGGTATACTAAAATATCATCTTTTAAAGGTTCTGATTTTTCAATAATATTATCCATAGCTTGGACATATTCATCAACATTAGTATATTTAAATAGTTCGTTAAATTTACCAGTAAAATTTATAGATTTAGTTAGATATTCATTAATTGATGACTTCTTTTTACCATTAAAAAATCTACCTTTAAAATTAGTAATTGTATGTCTCAAATATGCTGTAACTGCTGGACCAGCTGCTAAAGTATATGTTTGAATCAAGTCTTTTTCAGTTTCAGTATAACTATTTCCAATTTTATCAAGGAGTTGTAACTTTTTATAAGTCTTTTTATCTTTTCTAGGTAAATATTTAAGATAATCTTTATAGTCAATATCTCTAATAGATTCATTGGACATTTTATCATATGCTTTTTTTACTTCTTGATTATTGGTAGTATTTGCAATTATTTCTAATTGATTTAGAAGAAATTGATTAGCATCATTAAAATAATTGGCAATATCATATTTATCTTGAAAAACTTTAACAGAAGCATCAATTGACTGTTCAATTGATGAAGTTAATTTAGCAGTTATACTACTACCATCATCAATATTAGTTAATTTCTCTGTTATCTCACTTCCTTCATCTATATCATGTAATTTTTCAGTTATTTCAACACCATCATTAGAACTATCCCTTATAGAATCAATACCAGTATTAGTTGCTTCTGCAACACTATTTACCACTTCATCGATAGTTTCTCTTGTATTAGTATTTCCTGAACTATTTATTTTATTAACATCACTAACTACACTATCTTTATCTACACTAAAGAAAGAATCAATATATTCAGGCTTAATACAATAAACGTTTTTTTCTTCATTAAAATAAA
>CALVKV010000041.1 GCA_944333305.1 uncultured Bacilli bacterium | reverse complement strand
CAAGGCTAATCAAAATAGAAGGAATGAGCTTCAGTACTTTTAAGATAAAAGTCTTTGTCTTCATACCTTTTCCTCCTCTCCTTAATGGAATGGAGGCGACACTCACATCAAATGTTCCTAAGTTAATAGTATCATATTGACTTCTAGATAACAAGATAAAAATGTAATAAATTAGTTACGAAATTTCGTAAATGGTATTTGAAATTCTATTTTTAAGTATTAAAAACCAATAAAAATCTTGTCAAATCTTAAATAATTTGATATATTAAGTAGCGAATTAGTTCCTTAAAGGGATGATTTCTATGATAAATAATTTATCATGGCGAAAGGAGAGAAGAAAAATGGCAAAAAATAATCCAGCAAATTATAGACCATGTAAGGTTACTTGCGCTTGTGGTGCTACATTTGAAGTTATGTCAAATAAAGATGAACTTAGTGTAGAAGTATGTTCTAATTGTCATCCATTCTATACAGGAAAACAAGGAAGAGCATCTAAAGCAGGACAAGTAGAAAAATTTAATAGAAAATATGGAATTAAACAAGAAACAACAGAAGAAGCTGCCTAAAAGTGAAGCTTCTTTTTATTTTAATTTATGTTATACTATAAGTATCAATTATACATAATAAAAAAGAAAAGAGGATAATAAATGAGATTAGGAATAACAAATGATCATAGAGGTTATAAATTAAAAGTAGAACTTTTAGAAAAATTAAAAAAAAGCTATGAAATTATAGATTATGGAGCTACTTCAACAGAAAGTGTTGACTATCCTGATTATGCTTTTAAATTAGGAGAAGCTCTAGCTAATAAAGAAATAGATTTTGGTATAGCTATTTGTGGTAGTGGTATAGGAATATCTATTGCCTGTAATAAAGTAAAAGGAGTAAGAGCAGCTCGTGTTACCAATATAGAAGACGTTTTAGAAACTAGAAACGATAATGATGCTAATATTATATGTCTAAATGAAAAAATGGATGCAAATGATGCTTATAATTTAATTATTACTTTTATAACAACACCTTTTTCAACAGAAGAAAGACACCTAAGAAGAGTAAATAAAATAAAAGCATATGAGGTAAAAAATGAGCGTTAAATATTTTTTGTATTTATTTGTAACTATTGCTGTTATATGGAGTTTAGATTCTATTAATATTAATGCTATTTTTAAAAAAAATAAAATTTGGCAAGCAAGAGTATTTTATTTCTTTTTAGCTTTAGCTTTAATCTATTTAGTAACAAATTGTCTTTATGACTTATATGAATCAGCTATAATTTTTTAAAATAATAAATTTAAAGTATAATTTTTTCATTTTCGTTAAAACTCTTAATGAGGTGATGTTAATGAAAAAATTAAGATTAAAAAAGGGTGCTATCATTGGAGCTTACTTAATTGCTTTCTCCTTAACAGGAATGGGTGCTTTCTTTGTAAGTCAGAATATGCAAGTGAATAATCCTACTGAAGAAGACATAGAATATGTTAATTCATCTATTATTGATGATAATGAAAGGGATAAAGAAGTAATTAAAGAAGATGTAAAAATGATAAGACCATATACTAATGAAAGTGTTGAGGTTCTTAAATATTTTTACGATTACCAAGCTGAAGCAGAAGCTCAAGAAAAATCAATTCTATATCATGAAAACACTTATATCCAAAATTCAGGTATGGACTTTGGTTTAGAAGATACCTTTGATGTAGTCGCTGTCCTTGATGGAACAGTAGTAGATGTAAGAGAAGATGAGCTTCTTGGAACAATTGTGGAAATAAAACATGATAATGATTTTATAAGTAGTTATCAAAGTTTAAGTGAAGTATCTGTTAAGAAAAATGATACAGTTACTCAAGGCCAAACAATAGGTAAAAGTGGTGCAAATACAATTGATCAAGACCTAGGAAATCATTTGCATTTTGAACTTTACAAATCAGGAAGTGTAGTAGACCCTAGCAAATACTTTGATCAAGTAATTAGTGATAAAGAAGGCCAAAATGAAACTTCTAGTGGCACAACTTCTGATAGTAATTCTGAAAATGCTAACACTAATGAAGAAACGGAGTAACAACCGTTTTTTTTCAAAGAAAGTAATTTACATTAGATTATATTTCTGCTAAAATATTAACAGTAAAAGGACGTGATGAGATGTTATCAAAAGATATTGGTATAGATTTAGGAACTGCAAATGTTTTAATTTATATAAAAGGAGAAGGCATAGTTTTAAATGAACCTAGCGTTGTGGCAATTGATACAGACAATAAAAAAGTAGTAGCAGTAGGTAAAGAAGCTAGTGAAATGTTAGGAAGAACTCCTGAAAAAGTAAAAGCTATTAAACCAATGAAGGACGGTGTAATAGCTGATTTTGAGATTACAGAAATAATGCTAGACTATTTTATTAGAAAAATACATGCAAGGAACTTTTTATCAAGACCTAGAATCTTAATTTGTTGTCCTACTAATGTAACTCCGGTTGAAAAAAATGCTATTAAAGAAGCAGCAGAGCGTACTGGAGCAAGAAAAGTATTCCTAGAAGAAGAACCTAAAGTAGCAGCAATCGGTGCTGGTATGGACATTTCTAAACCTAGTGCTAATATGGTAATAGATATTGGCGGTGGTACTACTGATATAGCAATTCTTTCCCTAAATGATATAGTAAATAGCACATCAGTTCGTATTGCGGGTAACGTTTTTGATCAAGATATTGTAAAATATATTAAAGATAAATATAAATTATTAATAGGTGAAAAGACAGCTGAAGACATTAAAATAGAATTTGCAAACCTATACGAACCAGATAAAAAGAATAAGCTTGAGGTAAGAGGAAGAGACTTAGTGACTGGACTACCTAACACAATAGAAATAAGTGAGACGGAAACAGAAGAAGCATTACATGAGTCCATTTATAAAATTATAAAAGCTGCAACTAATGTTTTAGAACAAACACCTCCAGAGTTATCTGCAGATATTGTGGATAAAGGTATTATTTTAACTGGTGGAGGTTCAATGCTTAAAGGGTTAAATGAAGTATTGAAAAAAGAATTAAAAGTACCAGTTTTAATAGCTGATAGTCCTTTAACTTGTGTCGTAGAAGGGACAGGAGTGCTACTTGATAACATTAAATTACTAGAAGATAATTAGTCACTATATATAGTGGCTTTTTCTTTTAGGTAAAATTTGTTATAATTGTTTTAGAAAAGAGGACGAACTATGAATCAAGAAATAATAGATACTCTAAAGATTGTTATAACAACTTTTGTATGTTCTGCTTTAATAATGCCATTCATGAAAAGAATAGCACGACATGTTGGAGCGATGGACATTCCTAGAAGTGATGAAGGACATCGTCATATTCATACTAAAGCTACTCCTAAATTAGGAGGAGTAGGAATATTTTTAGCCTTTTTAATTGGTTATATGTTGTTTGGAACAGAAAGTGTTCAAATGAATTCCATTTTAATAGGTAGTTTTATTATAATTTTAACAGGAATAGCCGATGATATTAAATCTATAAGAGCTAGAAGTAAATTAATAGGACAAATAATTGCCGCTTCTATTTTAGTTTTTTATGGAGGATTTCTTTTAAATAATATTACAGCTTTTGGATATACTTTAAACTTTGGAATACTATCTTATCCTCTAACGATACTCTTTATAGTAGCATGTGTTAATATAATAAACTTAATTGATGGCTTAGATGGTCTAAGTGGCGGAATTAGTAGTATTTTCTTTTTAACTATTGGAATTATTGGTTTTTTCCAAGGACGTAGTGGCAGTTTGGTTATGATTTTAACATTTATTATGTTAGGAGCAACTCTAGGATTTTTATTACATAATTTTTATCCAGCAAAAATTTTCTGTGGAGATTGTGCTATGTATTTAGGCTTTATGATTGCTGTAATAACACTATTAGAGTTTAAAGGACCAGCCTTAACAAGTTTATTTGTTCCTCTAATGATTTTAGGTATACCAATATTAGATACGTTATTCGCCATTATACGAAGGCTTTTGAAACACCAAGCACCATTCAGCCCAGACAAAGAACATATTCATCATCAATTATTAGGTATGAATTTTTCTCAAAGAACAACAGTTTTAATTATTTATGGTTTTAATCTTTTGTTTGCTTTTGCTTCAATATTTTATTCTCTAAAAGATCCTTTTATGGGTAAAATATTATATATAATTATATTTATTATTGTTGTTTGGTTTGTTTTAAGAACAACAGTCATTTCTAAAAAGAACAAAGAAGTAACTGATAATATAATTGAAAAAGTAGGAGAAGTAATAAAAAAAGAAACTAAACCTAAAAAAAAGAAAAATAGGGTTAAATAACTACTATTTTTTTTTGACAAAATTACTTTAAACTGGAAATATATGGTAAAATTTAAGGGTGTGTGCAGTATAAAAGGAGGAGGTAGTAGTGTTAAATTTTATTGTTTGTGATGATGAGAAGGAATTTAGAGAATTAATAATTAATGAGATTGACAAATTTATGATGAATTATGATGTAGAATACAACAAATATGAATTTGATAGTTATGAAGATGACTTTGAATCTCTTGCTAAAAAGGAGCTAGGTTTCAAAGTTTATTTCTTTGATATTAAAACTAAAAATGGTTCAGGTTTGGATGCTGCTAGATTCACAAGAGAAGAATTAGATGATTGGAACTCTATTATTATAATTGTAACAGCATTTGCAGAATATCGTTATGAAGCTTTATCTAATAGATTATACCTATTAGATTTTATAAGTAAGTTTGATAACTGTAAAAAGAAATTAAAAGAGACATTAAAAATAATTTATAAACAATATAACAACAGAGAAAAATGTCTTAGTTATGAATACAATTATACTTTATATAAGATTGAATTAAGAAATATTATATTTATTGAAAAAGAACAAGATAGTAAAAGATGCATAATCCATGCAACTTATGGAACTTTTAAAGCACCTTTTACTTTAAATGCAATAACAAAACATTTAGATAAAAGATTTTTAAAAGTTCATAAAAGTTTAATTTTAAATGTAGACAAAATAATGACATACAATACAAAAGAGAACGAAGTGTTATTTGTTAATGGCATGAGTACTAACCTAATATCTAGGTCTGGTAAAAAGGAGTTGATAGAATATGTCACTAATAATAATTAAAATAGTAGGCTCTATGTTAGTAGCAATATCTGGTTTCTATGCAGTTAGAAATTTATTAGATAGTAAAGAAAAGATATTAAAAACAAGCAATATAATTCCACTGACATTAATAATGATTCCTATTTGCTTTTTATATGATGAAAAATATAGTTTATTATTAGTAATGTTTCTATACTTAGCAGAAATTTTATCATTTAAGAGAATTTTCAAATTAAATATAGAGACATCTATATTAGCCAGTAGTATTTTTATGCTATTAACAGCATTTATAGATATTATAGGAACATCAATAGAATTATCAATTTTTACATATGAAGAAATACGACTATCACCAATAATTGCTATAGCCAACAACATTCTTGTAGCATCATTATCAATATTTTTAACAAATATAAAAGCGTTTAAAGAATTGTTTCAAAAATTTAGTAATAAAATAAATTATGATGAAAGTTTCTCTAAAATTATATTTGCACTTTTAACAGTATTCGTTATAGGTGTATTATACTATAATGTTACAACAATTTTTAAACTAAATCTAGCATATACAATAACAATAATTGCCCTAGCGGTATTTCTTATATTATATTATTTCTATATTGAACAGCAAGCTAAGTATGAAAAGTTAAATAATGAATATGATACTCTTTTTAATTATGTACAAAACTTTGAAAATTGGATAGATGATGAACAAATGTATAGACATGAGTTAAAGAATAATTTGTCCATTATTAGAAATATGACTAAAAATAAAAAAATAATAGAAAAAATAGATGAAATGTTAAAATTTAGTATTATTATAGACGAACAAGCCATAGAAGATCTACGAAATATACCTAAAGGGGGTCTTAAAGGATTAATATATTATAAAGTTGCTCTTGCTAAAAATAAAAAAGTAAAAATGGTAGTAGAAGTAAGCCCTAAAGTAAAAAGGTTATTAAAGAGATTATCAGAGAGTCATCTGCGACAATTATGTATAGTTTTAGGAATATATCTAGATAATGCTTTGGAAGCAGCAGAAGAAACAAAAAAAACACAAGTTACATTAGAAGTGTACGAAGTGCGCGGAGATATTAACTTTACTATTTCAAATACATATAAAGACTTGATTTCTCTAAAAGATATGAAAAGAAAAAGTTTTACAACTAAAGGTGAAAATCATGGTAAAGGACTATATTATGTTGGGAAAATATTAAAGAAAGAGAAATGGCTTGAAACAGACCAAATATTCTTAAATAATTATTTTATTCAAAAGATAAGCATAAAAAAAATTCGTTAATAACGAATTTTTAGTCCATATTTTTTAATGCTTTTGGTTCTTCTATGCACCAAATAACACATCCTACACTAGCACTTGCAGTAGCTAACATAGCAACAGCTGCTAAAACCTTAGCCATTCTTTTTTTCATTCTTGCTTCACCCTTTCTTTACTACTATTTATTTAAACATAAATGTTTAAACCTTCTTATAATTCCTATATGGTTCATTAAATAATAAATACATGATAGGAGATATTAAAATAGTTTCAATCATTAACGCTGCTATTAATAAATTACTAATTAAAGTTCCATCTAAACATATAATAATTACACTATAAATGACTGCCAAAGTACAAGCCCCTATTTTTCTAATAATACGTTTTTTTCTATTAGTTAGAGGTCTTTTATAAGTATCAGCAGGTGCACAAATTAAAAAAGTTATTACTGAAATTACACATAAAATAGTTTTGATAGTTAAGCCTACCTCAACATTAGTGAAAAAATATGGCAATCCTAATATTAAAACAGTACTAGAAATTAAACAAATTATAGACTTGCTTGCATGAAAACCAAAACCAGGGAATCTAATTATATTAAACAGTATTAATGTAATAATAAATTCTCTAATAAAGCCAAGCATAAAAGCAATAAGAAGAACAATTATGAGTTTAGTTATAGATAGATATAAAGCTTCTAACCCATAAGATAATTTTTCTTTTTCTTTTTCACTTAACTGTTTTTGATTACTAGCAATAAAGTTTATAGTATGATTTAAAAATACTTCCTTCATACTTCCTCCTATGCTATAAACATTATAGCTCGTTAATAAATAAAAATTATAAAGCTTCTTTAAAATATATATTTCGAGGATTAAAATGTAATATCGACATATTTTTTTATTAATTAAACCATTTAAGGACGCAAAATAACAATTAACGGTAAATCTTACAATAATTAAACTGCTATTGCTATAATAAAAACACATCGTTTGAAAAAGAAGTAGCCACCTAATGAATAATAAAAGATGTGGAGGTGAGCCTAGTGATTGGGAAAGTAAAGTGGTTTAATAATGAAAAAGGGTATGGCTTTATTGAGTACAAAGAAAATGAAGATATTTTCGTTCATTATTCAACTATCAATTGTGATGGTTATAAGACTTTAGTTGAAGGTCAATATGTAGAGTTTACATTACTTGAAACTAGCAAGGGATACCAAGCAGTCGACGTAACACCAATAAAAGAACCAGCTTTAGCAAAATAGTTGGTTTTTTTGCCCTTTTGTGCTATATTAATCTTAAGGAAGGTGATAATATGGAAATTATTATTCGAGGAGACAAAATTGAAGTAACTAAAGCTATGAAAGACTACATTAATGAAAAGTTGCAAAGACTAGAAAAATATCTAGAAAATAGTGATAGCGTACGTGCTAACGTAGTAGTAAAAGTTAAAGGACATATGCAAACTGTCGAAATTACAATTCCACTTCACAATTTTATTATTAGGTCTGAAGAGACTCAAGATGACTTTTATGCATCTGTTGATAAAGCTATAGATGTTATAGAACGTCAAATAAGAAAGAACAAAACTAAGATTAAAGCTAAAGAAGCTAAAACTAGAATTGACTTTAGTATCGTTGATATTGAAGAAGAAGAGCATGAAGAAAACAATATTATTAAACATAAAAAAATAGAAGTAAAACCAATGGATGAAGAAGAAGCTATTCTTCAATTAGAATTACTAGGACATGAATTTTACTTATTTAAAAATGTTGATACTGATAAAGAAGCTGTTGTTTATAAAAGAAAAAATGGTGGCTATGGTATTATAGAAGCTGAGTAAAGCTGAATAAAGTTAAAAAACAAGGAATGATATAAAAATATCATTCTTTTTTGATAAAATAACTCTAAAACCTTTTTATTATCTTAATTTTTTGATAAAATACATTATGCAAGGAGATGTTTATAATGGGATTATTTAGAAAACTATTTGATCATGAATATAAAGAATTAAAAAAGTTTACAGAAAAAGCAGATAAAATAGTTGCACTTGATGAAGAGATGACTAAGTTAAGTGATGATGAATTAAAACATAAAACAGAAGAATTTAAAGAAAGACTAGCTAATGGAGAAACTTTAGAAGATATCTTAATAGAAGCATTCGCTGTTGCAAGAGAAGCAGCATATCGTGTTATAGGAGAAAAACCATTCTATGTTCAGGTATTAGGGGCTCTTGCCATTCATTATGGTAATATAGCAGAGATGAAAACGGGTGAAGGTAAAACTTTAACTTGTGTTTTACCTGCTTATCTTAATGCCTTAGAAGGTAAAGGCGTTCATATTATTACAGTTAATGAATATCTTGCCACTCGTGATGCTGATTGGATGGGAGGCATACATCGTTTTCTTGGTTTAACTGTAGGTGTTAATACAAGAGATATGTCTCCTAAAGAAAAACAAGAGGCTTATAACTGTGATATTCTATATTCTACTAATAATGAAATAGGATTTGATTACTTAAGAGATAATATGGTAATTAGAAAAGAAAATAGGGTACAACGTCCTTTAAACTTTGCTATCGTTGACGAAGTTGACTCTATTCTAATTGATGAAGCGAGAACACCATTAATTATATCAGGAGGAGCTCAGCATAGTGCCAACCTATATATAGATGCCGATAAATTTGCAAAGTCTCTAAAAGAAGATGAAGATTATATCTGTGATGAGACAGGTAAAAGTACAATCAGTGTATCACTAACTGACGAAGGTAGTGAAAAAGCAGAGAAAATGTTTAAGATAAAAAATCTATATGAAATAGAAAATGCAACTTTGCTCCATTATATTAATCAAGCTCTACGTGCTAACTATGCTATGAAAAAAGATGTAGACTACGTTGTTCAAGACGATGAAATAGTAATAGTAGACCAATTTACTGGACGTTTAATGAAAGGAAGAGCTTATAGTGATGGGCTTCATCAAGCAATAGAAGCAAAAGAGGGAGTTAAAATTAACCAAGAAACTAAAACCCTTGCAACTATTACTTTCCAAAATTTATTTAGAATGTATAAAAAACTATCAGGTATGACTGGTACTGCTAAAACAGAAGAAGAAGAATTTAGAGATATTTATAATATGTATGTTATTGAAATACCTACTAATAAACCTGTTATAAGAGTAGATGCCCCTGACTTAGTTTTTGCTACAAGAAGTGCTAAATATAAAGCCATTATTAGTGAAGTAAAGAATCGCTATGATAAAGGTCAACCTGTCTTAATTGGTACTATAGCGATTGAAACAAGTGAATTAATCAGTGACTTATTAAAGAAAGCTCATATTCCTCATGAAATATTAAATGCTAAGAACCATGCTCGTGAAGCAGAAATTATTTCTAAAATTGGAGAACATCGTTCTGTTACTATCGCTACTAACATGGCAGGACGTGGTACCGATATCAAACTATCAGATGAAATAAGAGAACTTGGAGGACTTTGTGTAATAGGTACTGAACGTCATGAATCACGTCGTATTGATAATCAGTTAAGAGGACGTTCTGGTCGTCAAGGAGATCCAGGTTATACTCAGTTCTTTGTTTCTATGGAAGATGACTTAATGATTAGATTCGGTAGTGAACATATTAGAGAAATGATGAAAAGCTTTGGTTTTGGAGATCAAGCTATTCAAAGTAAAACCTTTACAAAAGCAATAGGAACTGCTCAAAAACGTGTAGAAGGAAATAACTTTGATGCTAGAAAACATTTACTACAATATGATGATGTTATGAATACTCAAAGAGAAATCATGTATGGTAAACGTAATGAAATCCTAGATAGTGAATCTATTCATGAAACAGTATTAAACTCTATTCATAATCATGTTACAGACTTAGTTAAATCAAGAAATGCTGATAGTACAATTACTGAGGAAGAATTACAAAGTATTACAGACTTTGCTAATGAAAACTTACTAAAGAATGATATAAGTAAAGTAGAATTAGAAAATAGAGATGCTGATGATATAATAGAATATATTTATGAAAAAGCAAAAGGTGAATATGAAGCTAAGATTAAAGAAGTGCCAGTAGAAATTAGTAATGAGTTTGAGAAAGCATTATCTCTACAAGTTATAGATAACTACTGGATGGAACAAATTAATGTAATGAGTCACCTAAGAGAAGGTATTTATCTTCGTGGTTACGGACAAGAAGACCCTTTAAGAGCATATACTACAGAAGGTTATGAATTATTTGACGAAATGCTTCAAAAAATAGATAGAGATATTACGGTATTCTTACTAAAAGCAGAAATTAGACAAAACATTGAAAGAAAACAAGTTGCTAAAAATCAAAAAACTAATGATGTCAAAGATACAAAGAAAACTCCTAAGAAAGTAAAAAAAATAGGTAGAAATGACCCTTGTCCATGTGGAAGCGGTAAAAAATATAAACAATGCTGTGGAAAAAATAAATAAATAAATAAATAAATAAATAAATAAAGTTTTACAATTAATTGAATGTAATAAATTAGAAGACTCTTATATATGGTTAAAATATAAAATAATTAGATAATTAAAAAACATATTAAGAACACTTGTGTCCTTATTAAGGCATAAGTGTTTTTTGTAAAAATAAAATTAAAATGATACTATATATTTGTAAAAGTGTATGTTAATATATACACATAATCATTTCAACTATAACTGCTTTTAAAATAAAAAATGTAAATTAAAGGAGGTTTTCATGGAAGAGAAAAACAACATTATAATATATCAATTGGATGATG
>CALVKV010000040.1 GCA_944333305.1 uncultured Bacilli bacterium | reverse complement strand
ATGATTAGGACTATTAGCAAGAGTATGAAGTCTAACACTTAAAACATTAGCATAGTCATAGACTTTATCACTTTTTAGTATTCCTTCACTAATAAGAGCAAAATCCATGGCTGTTTCTAAATCTTTTAAAGTATAGGCAATAAATTTCTCAGGTTTATCTTCTAAATTAAAATCATCTAATATAAATTGTTTTACAAAGTTAACAACAAGTTCCATTTCCATAAGTTTACCAGTTTTATCTATATATAAACATTGTTTGAAAGTTCTAGTATATCCTGGTTGAACAATTTTAGCATCAAGACTTAAGTCTTTAGTATTAAATTTAGTTAAAACAGCAATTACTTGATCTCTTATTTTAGTTGATTGATGACCACTTAAAAGTATATCAAGAACTGCTCTTGCAATAATATCATTTTTATATTTAATAACATCAGGATCATCTCCTGTTAAAATATTAACAAGACTTAAAGCTTTTTCAATAATTGGGATTTGGTTAGGGGTTGTAACATCAAGAAGTAGAGCTAAATCATCTACTCCTAATAACCAAAGAGGAATATTTAAAACTTCACTTAAAGCATTATCAGGATTAGTGGTATAAGTTTTATAGTGCATATTGGGATTTACTTTATCAATATTTCCTAAAGCTCTTGTATATTCTCCATAAGCATCAAACATAATAACATGAGCGCCAACTGGACTTTTTCTTGGATCAGCGAAAACGTTTTGTAGGATACGACTAACAGAGAATGATTTACCAGCACCACTATTTCCTAGTATGGCAAAATGATTACTGAAAAAACTATTGATATTAACATTTATTTTATAATTTTGATAGATATTAGAATAACCAAATGTTACTTCAGAATCAGTAGGTTCAGTTGGTCCTAGAATCAAAGCAAGTTCTTCCATAGTGACAATTCTTGTAGTTGATCTAAATGATGGCTTTGCACTTATTCCTGGTAAAAATGTATTGTTTTTTATTTCTCCAACAATATTTATTTTTAAAGTAGTTTTAGTACTATTAACTATCTCACCTACTATCTTAGTCCCATTATCTTCAAAAATGACATGAAGATTTAATAAATTAGCTTGTTTTGTTAAATCTATATTTAAATCTAAAAGTACACTGTTGTCTACTATTTCTTTAATTGTTCCAAGCATGTTAACACCTTCTTATTCTATAGAAATTATACTATAAATTTTTATTATGAACAAGTGTATTTTTCAACTAAAAAGACACTATAACCTATATAGATTAAGTGCCAGTTTTCAATTATTAAAGATTATTGTATATTAATTTATCTTTCTTTAGTTAATTCATATATTAATTTTTCTTTTTTATTTATGATTTCGTTAAGTTCTTTTTGCAATTGTGTCTTTTCTTTTTCTATTTTGTTTATTTGTTTATTTAGCTCTATTTTAGCTTTTTTTCTTTTTTCTTCAATTATATTATTTAATGTTGAAATTTGATTGCTTTTTTCAGTAATTATTTGTTTTATATTTCTTTTCTCACTAATTTTAAAAATGGTTAGATTAGATAATTGCTGGTTTAAATCAGCTAATTCTTTTTCTAATGAATTTAAGGTAGTTTCTTCTTTTAATTTTATGTTATATTGCTTTTTTACCTTATCTATTAGTGGTTTATTTTTTTCATTTATTGTACTAATTTCGTCATTTAATTTTTTTATATAAATTTCAAGTCGGTGTAGCTCATTTTTGATTTCTTGTTTCTTTTCTTTATGTTTATTCCAATATTGATATTTTCTTATTTCTATGTTGATATAATTATCTATATTTTCCATGTTTTCAATTTCATAATTATGATTTTCTAAATATTGTTTAGCAAAATAGCCAGATAATAAATTATCATTACTATGTGCTTGATATATAATATCATATATTTTCTCAAAATCATTATAAACAACGGAAATAAGTATTTTTTTGCGTCCATTGAATAGAAAAATATTTATATTATATTTGACTACTTGAACATTAATTGTTTTCCCTTCATTTGGTTTATAGTTTGACTGTTTTTGCATATTTTCATTTATAGCAGATGCTGCTCCAATAACGCTCCCGGTTGTACCTCCAACAATCCCGCCTACGATGCTTCTACCAATGACACTTGCTGATTTAGTTGGTTTCAAATTTAAAGATGTTAAGGGGTTATTATAATTTTGGCTATTCGATTTTGTGTCACTATCAATTCTATCATAATTAGAAAAGCTTCCATATATTTCATCTATAGGTTCTTGGGATAAATCATCACTATTATACTCAGCAATGTAAAATAAATTATATTTACTAATTAGTAATATTGGCAAAAGTTTAAATTTTTTAGAACTATAACCAATATGGATATTTATACCATATTCTGACATCTCTTCTATAATTTTATTTTTAATTATAGTGTTAATATCTATGTGGGATTTTTTTTGCACTTTTTTTAGATTTTCTATTATTTTTTTATATTCGTTGATATATGGGGTTAATATTACTTTTGAGGTTTTATCCCAACTCTTTGTTTCGTTTTTTATAATTTCGCATTCTTTTTTTACTTTGTCAAAATTGTTAATATAAAGAACAGTTCCTAAATCATCTAAAGTATACTTATGTATTTGAAATTCTTCCCAGTTCTTGGGAATATCTTCTGATCTATTATAACTATAAATTTTTGGAATATCTTCAATAAATATAAAGCTACTTTCTTTTTGTAATAAATATTTGACTATTATAATTATTAAATAGTGATCATCTAACTCATTGTTTTTTAGTAGATAGTAGTTTTCTTTTTTTGCTTTAAACAAGTATGATAATTGTTGTTTTGGTGTAGGAGTTTTAAGTTTAGTTTTAAGTTTATCAAAAGGATTTTTTGTATTATCTTGTATATTTAATAAAAATAAAGAAATTATTGTTTGTTCTAAATCTTCTATGGAATAATTTTTTGAAAGTTCTTTAATGTTATATTCTTTTAAAAATTTATTATATTCATCGAAATAAGTATTTAGTATTTTGGACTTGAATTTTAAAACATTCTCTTTTAACGTATTTGGCAGAATGTCAGCATCGCAATCTAGAATGTATTTTTCAGTCATTAAAAATGGTTTGCACTCATAGTTTTTTATCCATGTGGTTATTTGAATTTGATAATTTTCAGGTATTTTTTTACCTTCAAAAAAATTATTAAGAATTTCTTTAGCTTCTGTTAATGGGATTTTTGTTAAACTATTAATAGGATTACCACAATTTGGACAAGCATTTGCCTTATCACTAATTTGTTTTCCACATTCATCGCATTTTATTAGGGCCATTTTTTCCTCCAATGTTTTTTATTATATTATAGCATATTTTTTATTTTATCGGTTTTATTATTTGCATATGACTTTGTTCCAATTTCTTTAAATTAGAGTTATAACTACCACTGCTTTTATTAAATAAGCCCAATCATCTAGTAAATTAAGTATAAATGATAGTAACCTTTTAGCATTATATGACTAAGTTCTATATTTCAAATCATAATTGAGCAATAAAATCCAACCATTTTTTTAATATTTCAAAACATTTATTTAAAGTTTCTATAAATAAAAACTTACTTAGTTATAATATCTAAATAAGTGTAATTAATATTAAACTGGCGTCCCCAGAGGGAATCGAACCTTCATCTAAGCCTTAGGAGGGCCTTGTTCTATCCGTTGAACTATGGGGACAAATAAAAAAGATAAATATATTTTAACATATCTTTTTATATTTGTTAAGCCATAGTTGGATTTAATAATATATTTAAATTGCCATCAATATTTTCATTACTATCACTCCACATGGTAACTTTATATGTTTTAGTTTCATTTACATCTAAATTATTTTCTAAAATGTAACCATCTAATGAGAGATTTCTAATATCACTTTCATAGCCTTCATTATCAGTAATAATGTAATTAATATAATTATTGTTATTACTAGTTAAATTATCAAAATTAATAATAAAACTTATCTCTTTATCACCATCATTAGTAACAGTTAAATCTTTAGTAATTTTATTAGAAGAAACAGTTAAATTATCAAAGCCATCATAAGTAATATCTTTATTAAAAGAGATATTATTTTCCATTAATGACTCTTTAATTCTAACTTTATGTTGGTAAGGGCCAAACCAAAACCAAGTAAGTAAAGATATAACTACTATGGTAAAAATAATATCAATAATATACTTTCTAATTAATAAATCTTTCATAGTACCCCCTTAAATTAAGGCTTATTATACCATAGAATTTGTATTTAGACAAGACTATCAATAATCTTATCTAACTCTTCTCTTTCTTCTTTATTAGTATTATCTGTATCTATTTCTTTATCAAACCAATCTGGTAATATTTCTTCTTTTGCTATTTTTTTAGAAACAGTTTTATTTTTTGTAGTATTAGTAGCGACTTTCTTCATCTTTTTATATTCCTTTTCTGTTAATCTCATCGCTTCCTCAACGGTTTCAATATTTAATCTTTTCCACTGTCCTGCTATTGTTTCTAGATAATTACGATTAAGTTTTTGATTATTGATTTTTAGAGCATAAGATATTAAAACATTTACTACTCCTGCACTTAGTTTTTGATCTATCATTAAATCTTCTATTAAAGATAAATCTCTTTTTGTTGGCTGTGCACCTTTCATCTTACTTTTTAAATAGTCATGGGGACTAGTATTTTCAAAAGTATAGACCATTTTAGCCCATTTAGAGGTATCCCCTTCTGGTTTTTTCAAGTAATCTGGTTGAGTTTGATAGATTAAAGTAGGAAGACTACCTACATTTTCAAATGAATAATAATTACGACAGTTCTTTCTTAGAAGGGTTTTATCTATTAGACCTTTTTCATTAAGAGATGTCCTAACAAGGCCACTCATTCTTTCTGTATCAATGTTATATACTAAAGCTAGACTGTTTATTAACTTTTTTGTTTCTTCATTAAAGCACTTATTACTAACAAGACCATTTGGAATAGAAGAAATTAAAAGATTAAAGTCTATCATATCATCAAGAACAATTGAAGCTTCTTCACGTCTTTCAATATTCTCTATTACTTCAAAAGGTTTTAAGTTGCTACTTTTAAATACTTCATTAAATTTATGAGAAATATCTTCATAATCTGTTAATCTAACTCTCGGTATTTTAAACATTTCTTGACGTTTATCGTATTCTTTTTTACCTATATTATTGTATAAAACAATATTTAATATTGGATGATTAAAAAACTCATTAGCACTGATAGGAGAATATAAAAGATAAACATAATTATTAACACTTCCTTTTTTTAAATATGTTTTTAATAACCCTACTGCTTCCAGCTTTTCTCTTGCTATCATAATATCCTCAAGACGTAGTTGCATAATACTCATTAAATGATGATGAGTTAAATCATTACTAAGTCTATTAAACTCATCTAAATCATCTATTAAGGTAAAGTAAAGACTAATAGCAGTATAGCCTATTATTGGTTGATAAAGCATAGTTAGAAGGCGTCTGTCTTCTTCATGAAGAACGGTTTTATTAACAACTATATAAGTATCTGCTGGTAAAATTGTTATATTCTTCATGATTATCACTTCCTAGAAAATAGTATAGATTATAATCATTAAAATTTCTACTAAAAATTAAAAGAGATTAGAATTTTCTAATCTCAAACTATTTTTTCTTCTTTTTATCTATAGGTTCAATTCTAACTGTATAACCAAGTGGTTCTAATATTTTAATAAGTGTATTAATTTGTGGAGAAGTAATTAAGTTCTCTATTCTTGTAATAGTTAATCTAATTACTCCAGCTTGATTAGCAAGTGATTCTTGAGTTAGATGATTATCCTTTCTTAACTTAATAAAGTCTTGTACAAATTCATATTCTAATTCTTTTAATTTTTCTTCTCTGTCTTCATTTGTTTTAATTTTATCCATAAGTTTTCCCTCCTATCAATAATGTAGCATGATATATACTGTTTATCAATAGTTTTTAAAGAAAATTTACGAAAAATCGTATTTTTTATTAAACTAGGTAGATAATTCAAGGGTAAATGGATTGTTTTTAGTACCATCACCTGAAGTTATAATAACGTTTGACTTTAGATTAAATGTCGGTTTAATAGCATAACTATTATTAATCGGATAACCATAAACAGCGCCTTGTTGAATTATTGTCCAAATGCTATTTCCACTACTTGGTGTAAGATAATAATAATTACTATTACTACTAGAAATATTATATTGTCCAGACATTAATTCTCCTAATCGTAATAATCCTATTTTTGCTGTTGTTGTATTTGATGTTAATGAGGTCATATTAACATCTGTATATTTTGCTAATTTGTAACTAGCACCATTTCCTACTGTTCCCAAATACCATGTAGTATTATCTTCAATCATATTAGCTTGTTCACTAGTTAAATATTCTTCACTATTTAAATATTCTCCATTAAGAAAACTTCCTATTGTATTTGTACTTGAATAATAAACATCATCTCCAAAAGATATAGTTTTAAAGGTTCCATTTTCTTTTAATGGTTCGGCACTAGTTATCTTAGTTAAGCCTTCTGTCTCATGACTTACTATTCTATATAAGTTATTATCTCCTGTTCCAAAGCTGATATATTCTCCACTATATCTGGTGTTAAGTTTTGTTCCAGAAAGGTTAGTATCATTATCTCCCATTAATCTATATGGGTTTTCTTCTGTTCCATCACCACCTACTATCTTTATCTCTGGTTTTAAATTTATAGAAGGCCTTATACCAACAGCTAAAATGTATCTTTCAATATATACACTATCTATTCATAGTCACTTTTCGAAAAGTGATTTCAATCTATCATAAGGAGAAGTATTAATCAAAAAAGAATTTTTTAAATTTACTTAAAAATGATAGGACAATTTATTAAATTCATCCTATCATTTCGCATTTTTAATACCTGAATTTTGTATCATTTTTCCAAATTTATACTTTTTTATTTTTAATCTAATTTTTCTTGTAACTCTTTTAACTTAGATAAAAATTCATTAGTTTTTCTAATTTCTTCATCAAACTTTTGTAAGTTAGTAGTATTTTCTAACTCTAAGGTTGTATTCTTTTTAATTGGTTCTTCTTCAATACCGTAAATTGGGCTAATAATTGGACTTGGGTGATAAGTACTTTTCTTCTCACTATAAGCTTCTTTAAGAGGAACTGTTTTTTCTTTAGGACTAGCACTTAAGAAATCATCTATAGAAATTTTTGGTTTTTCATTCTTAGGTTCTTCTTCTAAAACTTCTATTGCTTCTTTTTCTTTTTTATATCTTTCTTCTAATTCTTGAATACTTATAGGTTCGTTACCATCATCTTGATACTGTGTTACTTCATTTTGTTCAGTAATAGTTTTACCTTTAGCGATTAATTCATCTAAACTAATAATGGCATTTTCTTCTTGTTCTGTTTCAAACTTAGTAAGTTCAATATTTTCACTCTTATCTTCAGTTTCTAATTTCTTTAACTCTTCTGTAATTCTCTCTAGCTCAGCTTTAGCTTCACTTTCTGTATAAACCTCATCTTTATATTTGATTACTTCTTCTTCATTTTTAGGGCTTTCTACAGGGGTAATAACATTAGGTTCTAATATCTCCACTTTTTCTTCAAATTTATCATTTAACATTATACTATCATTAGTATTAACAGGAGTTTCATTAACACTGACAACAACTGGTTGTACTTCTATAGGACTAGACACCGTCTTTGAGGTGATAATTTCAGGAATAGATTCGTGTGGTTTAACTGGTTCTTCTTTAACTTTCTCAATAACAGTTGGAGTTACAACACTAGCTTTAGGTTCTTTTTTAATTTCAGGATTAACTATTTTTTCTTCCTTAATCTCCTCTTTTTTAGTCTCTTCTTTAACAACAGGAGTTACTTTTTCTTTCTTTTCTGCTTCACGTACTTCTTCTACTAGTTTATTAAGTTCCATTGTATTATTTTGAAGTTTCTTTTTCTCTTCATGTTTTTTCATAAACTCATGGAACCATAAAATAAAATATACAAATAAAATAAGCCCTATAATTGCTAGAACTATTAATACCTCTTTAGTTGCTAGGAAATCTATTATATCTTCTATATTAACCAAAGTCATTTATCAACACCTCTTACTACAGTTTATAAATTAAGTTTAGCATAGTCTTAAATATTAAAAAAGTAGTTACATTGAATTTTACAATTATTTTTACATAGTCTTTACAAAATACATTTACAAATTTTTACGAACATATTTTTACATATTTTTTAATATTTACATTCATATATATAATTAGGAGAGATATATATGAAAAAAGAAACTTTTATAAAATCAACTATTATTCTTATCATAGGTGGCTTTTTAACGAAGGCTTTAGGAATGATTATAAAAATAGTTATGAGTAGATTAATGGGAAGCGAAGGTATAGGCCTTTATATGTTAGTATTACCTACATTCTCTTTATTAATAGGCTTATGTCAATTTGGTATTCCTACTGCTTTATCAAAATTAATAGCAGAAGATTCTAAAAATAATAAACGACTTCTTTTTTCATTACTTCCTATTTCTTTAATAATTAACATTATCATAATCTCTTTTGTTATTGTTATTGCTCCTACTCTTGCTTTTAATTTTTTACATGAAGAGCGAGCTTTACTTCCTATTCTTGCTATTTGTGTAGTATTACCTTTAACTAGTACTTCTAGCATCTTAAGAAGTTATTTCTTTGGTAAACAGCAAATGCTTCCTCATGTTACTTCTAATGTTTTAGAGGATATTATAAGACTTATTTTAATTATTATAGGGGTTCCTATTTTTATTAGTAAAGGCTTAGAAGTTGCCGTTACTTTTGTTATTTTAACTAATATTATTAGTGAGTTATCATCTATTTTAGTTTTATTTTTCTTTTTACCTAAGAATTTAACTATAAAGAAAAAAGATCTTGCTTTTTCTAAAGGGTATGCTAAGGAAGCGATGAATATTAGTATTCCTTCAACTGCAAGTCGCCTTATTGGATCTTTTGGCTACTTTTTAGAACCTATTATTTTAACTAGTACTTTAACATATGTAGGATATAGTTCTAATTTTATTGTAACAGAATACGGTGTTATAAGTGGCTTTGTTATGCCCTTACTTCTATTACCATCTTTCTTTACAATGGCGATAAGTCAAGCTTTACTACCTATTATATCAAAAGCGACTAGTAATAAGCATTATGACTATGCTAAAAAGAAATTAAAACAAGCGATTGGAATATCTCTTTTAATAGGAGTTCCTGCTTCCCTTGCCCTTGCTATATTTCCAGAGTTCTTCTTAGGTTTAATTTATAATACTCATGAAGGAGTCGCTTATATGAGATTTCTTGCCCCTATTTGTATTTTACAGTATATACAAGCCCCTTTATCTGCCTGTTTAGATGCCATGGGATTAACCAAGTTAGGACTTAAGGCAACTATTATAGGTACTTTAATTAGAACAATCTTCCTACTTATTTTCTCTTTATTAAAAATAGGTATGTGGGGACTTATCTTCTCAACAAGTTTAAACGTAATATTTACAACCTTATATAATTTATATCAGGTTAAAACAAGTCTAAAAAAATAGAGAGTCACTATAACTCTCTAGGATTACTAACTTTTCTATATACCTTACCATTATTGACATTATTAGTTTCAACTTTCGTGTCAAAGTCATCTAAATTTTCATCAGATAATTTATCAATTTCAGATATACTTTCATTAAATTCTTTATTACTACAATGTACTATAAATCCTAATGCTGACATTAACCCTAATGAAATTAAAGTACCTTTAACATCGCCAGCCATAATTTTCTCTACTAAAATATAAGATTCCAAAGCCAAACCGACACTACAATTTTTTAAATCTTTAACAATAGATTTAAGTTCTGTTGTACCTTTTCACTTTATCATTCTCTAACTTTTTCACCTCTTTATGATTAGCGTAAATAAATCTTGCCATTAAGATGACATAAATTAGACTTGTCGCATAAAATTCATTCTTATTATTAAGAGAAATACCATTTTCTACTACCCTAACATTATACAAAGTATTAACTGTATAGGCTCCGCTTATTAGTCCTAAAACTGTACTATTAAATTTTATATTATTAACTATACTTTTAATTTTTCGCATTTCTACTCCTTTTACTTATTTTATAAATTACGGTATAATATATGCCAAAGAGGTGATACTTTTGCAAAAAAATAGAATTCTGATTGTAGATGATGAGAGAAATATTAGAGAAGTTATTCGTGAATATGCTGTTTTAGAAGACTACGAAGTTGTAGAAGCAGATAATGGTGTTAAAGCATTAGAATTATTAAGCAAAGAAAAATTTGATTTAATGATTTTAGATATTATGATGCCTTTGATGGATGGGTTTACTCTTCTTAATAGTATTCCTAAAGAAAAAAAGATACCTACTATTATTTTGTCAGCACGAGATGATGAAGTTGATAAGTTAGAAGGATTTGACCGTGGTATCGATGATTATTTATGTAAACCTTTCTCTCCTCGTGAATTAATGGCTAGAATGAAGGCAATACTTAAAAGAACAAAAAATGATGTTGACAGTTATTACTATAATAAATTAGTTGTCAATTTTTTAGAACATACTATTAAAATTGATAATAAAGAAGTTAACGTAACTCCCAAAGAATTTGAAATATTACAATATTTTATTAATAATAAAAGAATCGCTATTTCAAGAGAGCAATTATTAAATAAAATATGGGGATATGATTTTTATGGCGATGATAGAACTATTGATACACATATAAAGATGCTTAGAAATAATTTGGGTAGATATAGAGACTTAATTATTACTGTTAGAGGTATAGGATATAAATTTGATGATGAAAAATAGTCTTGCTACTAAAATATTTAAGTACTTAGCAATATTTTCTCTATTTATTTTAATATTTCTTTTCTTTTTCCAAGTTATCTTTATAAATACATTCTATGAATGGACTAAGACTAGAACTATTAAAAATCTATCTCAAGATATTTTAGTAACTGAAAATGATACTTCTTTATATGAAAAACTTGATAGAGTCTCTTATCAAGAAAATGTTTGTATTGAACTAACTAATAGTAATGGAGATAATCTATACTCTACTTATAGTAGTAATTGTAATTTAAGAAGTAAAGC
>CALVKV010000039.1 GCA_944333305.1 uncultured Bacilli bacterium | reverse complement strand
ATCGTAGCATTAGGAACATCTACTCCTACTTCGATAACGGTTGTACTAATTAGAATCTGTACTTTATTTTGTAAAAACTCATTCATAATTAACTCTTTAGCAGCACTAGCCATTTTACCATGAACCAAATCTATTTTATATTTACTACCAAAAGCAAGAGTCATCTTTTCTTTTAAGTCATTTACATTAGTTAAATCACTGTTTTCACTCTCTTCAATAAGTGGTGCGATAACATATATCTGATGACCTTCTTTTAACTCTTCATACATCATTTCTAAGACATCTTTAATTTCTTTATTATTCTTAACTACTGTTTTAATTTTCTTTCTACCCTTAGGTCTTGTCTTAATAGTAGATACATCCATATCACCATAAATAGTTAAAGCATAAGTTCTAGGGATAGGTGTTGCACTCATATATAAAGTATCAGGCTTTTGTCCTTTATTCTGTAGATTAGCTCTTTGGTTAACTCCAAATCTATGTTGTTCATCTGTAATAACTAAACCAAGATTATAATAAGTAACATCTTCTTGAATTAAGGCATGAGTTCCAACGATTATATCAATATCACCATTTTTTAGCTCTTCATAGATTAAATCTTTTTCCTTTTTAGGAGTTGAACCTGTAAGTAAAGCCATATTTAAGTTATAATCTTTAAAGATATCTTTTAGATTACTAAAATGCTGGGTTGCAAGTATTTCAGTAGGTGCCATTAAAGCACTTTGATAGCCACTTAAATAATTTGCATACATTGCTATAAAAGAAACTATAGTCTTACCACTACCAACATCACCCTGTAATAATCTATTCATTCTACTCTTACTCTTTAAGTCTTTAATAATTGTATTAACAGCTGTGTTTTGGTCTTTTGTAAGTTCATAAGGAAGATGCGAAATAAAATCATTTACTTTAGATTCATCTATCTCACGCTCAATTCCACTATTCACTTTTTTATTTTCTTCTTTTAAATAGTTAATCTTAAACATAAACTCAAATAATTCTTCATACTTAAGTCTTATCATCGCTTCTTTTAACTTTTCCTTACTAGGAGGATTATGTACTATATTTAAAGCCATTCTCTTATTAGAAAAGTTATACTTTTCTTGATACTTTAAAGGTATACTATCATGTATCTCTTTACTTTGACCAAGTAGTGCCATATTAATATATAAAGCTATATTCTTATTAGTTAGTCCATTAGTTAAATGATAAACAGGTTCTATCTTTACCTTATTAGATAAAGACTCCATCTTTATTTCTGATGCTGTTATAACGTTTTTAGGCTTATCAAATTTACCTATAACAGTAACAGTAGTACCAACAGTAAGTTGACTTTTTAAGAAAGCTCTATTAAATATTGATACTCCTACAACTCCACTAGCTGTTACAAGACGAAAGTTCATCTTATTAAGTCCTGCCTTAAATCTAACTAATATTGGACTACTTTCTATCTTACCATCTATAATTATATGATCTCCATCATTTGTCTCTTCTAAATTGCCTCTAACTAAAAATTCATATCTAAAAGGATAATGTGTAACTAAATCATCTACTGTATTTATTCCTATCTTAGAAAGAAGTGTTAAAGCTCTAGGTCCTACACCTTTTATATCTTTTAATGCCACAACACACCACCTCTTTTTCTGTCTCATATTATAGCATAATTTTTAGAATTTTAAAAGAAAATAAATCATAAAATTTTAATAAAGGGAGGGATTTATGAAAGTAATTGCAAATGGTGGTGCTTCTACTAAAAACGTCGCTAAAAATACATTAGATGCTATTTATTTAGGATTTAAAGCTCCATATATTGATGGTTTTAAATTTAAACTTTATTTAACTAAAGATAAAGAGATTATTACTCTAAGTGATGATATAGTGGAATTATATACTAAAGGTCTTAATGAAATAGATGATTATACTTTAAAAGAGTTTTTACTTTTTAATGTAGGTAGTAAAGTTCAAAAACAACAAATAGTTACATTGAAACAGATTCTTTATATATTCCAAAATACTAATAAGTATTTAATATTAGAACTTGCAGATCAAAAAGAAAATAATGCTCTATTTACAGATTTAGTTTTAAATATGATAAGAAGCTATTCTAATAGTATTAATATTTATTTAGAAAGTGAAAACAAGGAAATAGTTGAATATTTAAAATCTACTGATAACTCTTATCCTATTGGTATTAGAGTAACTGAAAACAGTAAAGACAACTGGTATGTTGATGTTGATTTTTATGATATTAATACTACTCTTTTAGATGATTTTAATATAAGAGATAAAGTAGTGGAAAATAAACTTATAATGATAGATCAAGTTAATAGAATGGAAGTATTTAATTTAATTTATGCTGAATATCAAGACATTTTTAATTATATTTATATTATAACCAGTGATATTGCTAATATTAATAGTAGTGAACAAATACAAAACAGAAGCTGAAATTTAACTTCTGTTTTTATTAGCAATCTTTCTTATTTTTATTTTAGCTTGTGTTTCAATTAAATTTTCTTTAACACTATCTGGTTTTTCTTTTATTTTTTCTATAATTTTTAAATACCTAGAAGCTTTATCATAAAAACCCTTCTCTGTTAAATATACAGCTATATCTAGCATAATATTAGCTCTATTTTCATCATTTACATCAAGTTTTAAAATATACCCATCTAAATCACTAAATTTTGTTATTGAATCAGAATCTAAAATAGATTTAGCAATTTCTAATTCTTGTTGATGAAACTTTTTTTCCTCATTAAACACATCATCAAAATTACCACTATATATAAGTGCATATTTAGTAAATATATCTAAATAATCACTCTCAAAAAAAGGCTCTGCAAAATCTTTCTCATTTTCTCTATTACTATATTGCATTCTCTTTAAAACATCATACTTCCTCATATATGATAAACTAAATTGTTTAAAAAACTTCCTTTTATATTCTTCATCAAACTGTTCTACATTTTCTAATATTTCAATTGCCCTATCACCCATAAAATTAAATACATAGATATTAGCTAATAAAGAAAGTTGATTTGGAGTAAATGTATTTCTACTATAATAAATAAAATCATCCATAAGTTTAAGCGCTTTTTTACAGTCTGCTTTAGATTTCATACTAATATAATGTAATAAAGCTAATTCATAATAGTCATGTTTATTATAGGGATTAATTTCTATTGCCCTCTCATATTCTTTAATAGCACCACTATAACTAGAAATGTTCATCAAATAATCAGCTTTATATCTATGATAATAATAAATATTATTAGAAGAAGGTAGTGTTCCAAATTCATTTAACAGCTTTTTAACAGATTCCCCATCTTTTTTTAAATCTACCTTTAACAAAATTACTCCCTATTTCTCGTATAAAAAAACTAATATCATCTCTTTCTTCAATATCAAGTTCTAATGAAGCTATTTTATTATTTAATGTAAATAAATTATGGAAACAATCATCATCAATATCATATTCTCTACAATAATAGTTATATTCAAGTAACATATCTCTAGCCTTATAATAATCTCTGTCTTCTATTGCATTTCTATATTCACAAAATAAGTTATCTAAAAGCACACCTATATCAAAATCACTTTCTACTTCTTCTGATATTTCTAAGTCTGCTACATCTTTTACATCTTCTCTACTTTCTTCTAATGGTTCTAAAGATATATTATCTTCATGACTATCAACAACTTCATCTAACTCTTCTAATTCTACTGTCTTTTCTAAAGTTGCAACATTAGACTGCAATTGATAACCACTATTAAGAATATTTTCTATTCTAGCTAAAGATACTAGTAATAATTTAATAATATCACCATTATATTTATCTTTATCAGAAAGTCCATCATATATTTTTGCAACTGCCTCGCTATCATGATTATTAAAACTTATTACCAGTTTTTCAAAGGAGCTTTTTTCTTTATTGCTTTTACTTGCATATATACCCCTACCAGTCTTTTCAATAACTCCTTCCAAAACCAATTTTTTTATTTCATAATCATTAAACCCCTCTGCCATTAAATCTTTCCTTGTTATAGTTTCTAAACTTAATAATTTGTCTAAATTTCTCATTGTCTTCTCCTTTGACTTATAGTATAAACCTCTAAAGAAAAATAGTAAAACTTTTTTTCACAAATAGTAAAACTTTTTTTCAAAAAAGTGTTGACAAAGTGACCACAAATGATTATTATAAAAAGCACCAATTCGGAATTAGGCGAATTGGTCGCTAGTATCACACTAGCCAACCCCTTTTTATTCTTTTTTAAGAGACTGCCCTTCAGGGGGTGCAGTCTCATTTTTATTTTTTACGTGACAATAGTCAAGACAATATTTTATCTCCTTCATATTTTAATAATGAAAGGAGATAAAATATATGAATGAAAATGATATTAATAATTTAAAAGACAAATGTAGAGATTGTAAAGATAGTTGTCTTTGCGAAGTTGTTAAATGTTTAGTAAATGACTGCACAGGACCTACTGGATGTACTGGTTGTACAGGACCAAAAGGTCCTACTGGTCCTACAGGAGCAACCGGAGCCACTGGTGCTACAGGTATGCAAGGTCCTACTGGTCCTACAGGAGCGACCGGAGCCACTGGTGCCACAGGTATGCAAGGTCCTACAGGTCCTACAGGAGCAACCGGAGCCACTGGTACCACAGGTATGCAAGGTCCTACTGGTCCTACAGGTGCAACAGGTGCCACTGGTGCCACAGGTATGCAAGGCCCTACTGGTCCTACAGGAGCAACCGGAGCCACTGGTCCTACAGGTGCAACAGGTGCCACAGGTCCATCAGGTGGATCATTCAATGCTGCCGCTATGGTTCATGATGAAACAAATACTGTAGTACCAGTTAATGAAGCAATTAAACCAACTATTACTAACCTTTCTAATGGTATTACTTATGATCCAACAACCGGTGAATTTACAGTACCACAAACAGGACAATATCTAATTAACTGGTGGTTCAATGCTAGAAGTAAAAATACTAACACCGAATGTGAACCAGTCGCTTTAGGAATAGAATTACATCAAACTTATCCAGGATTTAATCTTATCGCTCATTCATCTACTCACAATAGACTTTCTTGTTGTGATACTGGAACAATTAGTGGTAATGCCTTATTCGCCGCCAATGCTAATGATAAATTTAGATTTGTTAACACTTCAAACACAGACTTCCAACTAATACCAAATGATCGTTATTCTGCATCATTCTCAGTTACAAGAATAAACTAACTAAAAAAGTTCATACCAAATCGTATGAACTTTTTATTTTCTTTTCTTATAAGTAAGAACAACATTATCACTAATAATCCCATTATTCTCTTCTACACCCTCTATAAAGTCATAAGAATAATGATCCCATTTCTTAATAAGTCCTGAACAAATACCATTTTTCATATCTTCCTTTATAGCATATCTACTAATAGGATTATCATTAGAAAAGTTCTTATCAAATGGAATCTTTAAAGTTTCTTTCAAAGCATCAGTTGCAATTTCAAACCCATAAGCTGCTTGTATAACACCATTATCTGTTAATAACTTACTAAGCTTTTTATCAACAAATCTATTCGTCTCATATACTGTTTCAATACCTTTTATTTTTTGATAACTTTGTAAAATATTATCTAAAGCAATTAAATCATATTGCTCATCAAACATAGTCGGAACATCTGTTAAAGAACATGTATAATAATTCATCTCCACATTCTCTTGTCTTAATATTTTTTGTAATTTATAATATTCTTCTTCATTATAAAAAGAAACAGTTCTTTTTAAGTAATCAATATTAACAGGATGTTCAAATCTAAACAGAGCTGAAAGTATTAAATCAGAACTATAAAAATAATCAAACAAAGGGCCAAAGACAAATTCAACATCATCATCTAAATAAAATCTTAACTTTTCATATAACTCATTTGATAATAAATCTTTAATTTTATCTTTAGGCATCATTGTATATTGTTCTTTTAAAGTAAAATGCTTAATAAAATCTTCATAAGATAACACTTCGATAGCCGTCTTCATATATAGAAAAAATAATCTCTGTAATTCATTTATATCAAACAAATCTACTTTAACAGCACCATTTAATAAAGCTTCATAACCAATAGCACCAGTTGATCCTTCTGCTAAAACAGTTCTAGCATCTTTATATAATTCCATCATTTTTTTAGTATTAGAAGTAGATGCTAAATAAATACCACCATATTGTGTAAAATCAGTATTGCCTACCTTATATTTTGAATTAGCTAACGTAAAAGCTTGTTCCCTTAATTTTAAAAGTTCAACCATAATAACCCCCTAGAAATTTTTCTTTTAAATATTATAGTCAAAAAAAGTCTAAAGTCAATAATATAGCATTTTATAAATCTTTATTATCATTACTTCTAAGCAAAGTATTAACTAAAGTTAAAATATCTTTTCTTAAAAAAATTATATCTTCATAAATTAAGTTAAAAAACTGTTCATCTGACATCGTTTCATCTAAAACTTTATTATATGACTTAACAGAACTAGGCAGTTTTTTTATTCCATACTGTTGATGAATACTATCTAATAAATAATACAATTTCTCAAATTCAGCACTTATCTGGTTTCTTTTTTCATTAACATCTAACTCTTTAAAAGCATCAATTAACTCTTGTTCAATCACTTCTTATCCGCTCCTTTTAAATTAACATCCTCATATTCTATACTTGAGGCATTTTTCATATTTATCTCTTGTAACTCCATACTTTCACTTAAAGATAATTTTTTCCTACATTCTATAAACTTCTTATATGCTTCAAAAGAAGATAAATCATTTGTAGGAACTTTCTCTGAATTATACATCTTATTATTTTTAAAATCCTCTACTAATTCTTCATACTCTATATCAAAAGTACTAGCTCTTTGTGGCGATTCATCTTTAGAAACTACAAATTTTTCTCTTTCACTTTCTATACTACTAACAAATGCTTTCATTGCTTCTATAGCATTAGGCTCTCCTTTTTCTAAACCTAATTTAATGTAATCATATAAAGTATTTATATTTTGTTGTCTAAAATCAGTACTAAAATACTGCTCTACTAAATCAGGACGTCCTAATCTTAAACCTGCCCTATTATTTTCCTGTTCACATACTATTGATGCTATTAAATTAGGATTTAATGTTGTTTTAAATTCTTCAATCATATTAAGAATTTTAGTATGTTGTCTTAAGGCTACCCTCTCTCTATCTATAAAAATAATAGGTATTCCAAATTTTTCTGAAGCTACTCTACTTTCATCATTTATCTGATCAAAACACACAATATATGAAGGTTGAAGTTTTTCTTCTGTAAACTTACCTTTTCTTCTTCTAGTAACAATTTCATTGTGACCATGCCTTGTATTATCTTTTAACTCTTTAGAATTAAGAAATTTACTTTGTCTACGACTATAAACATCTGCTGATACCATATCCATAGAACTCATTACTTCTAAATAATCATCAGGTAAATCTGCAAAACCCAAAATAACAGAATGACTATTCATTAAAGCTGTACCTAAATTATCAGATGATATAAAACTAGTAGAAATTGAAGTAGATGAAGTCCTTTCTTTACTATTCCAAGATTCATATATATCACCATCTGGTGTTTCTCCATAAGCACCTACAATATGAACTAATAAATTAAAATCTATATCAGAAACATCTATAACACCAGATGCCTTATCAGTTTTAAATAAAGAATCTTTTATTTCTTTACCATAACTTATTTTTATCTTATTAATAGTATTCTCTATATCAACAAAAGTAACTCGACTATTTTGATTAGATAATTGCATTTCTATTTGATTTAAAGTCTCTATATTATCTGCAAAAACTATTTTTTCTAAAGCTTGTTTTAAATACAATATATCAGGATTGTTTTTATATAAAGAAGAATTAGCATCAGAACTTAAATATGAATGTAAAACATCTTTAGCAATAGTTAAATCTATTTGAAAAAATTGTAGTAAAAGCCTATGTTTCTTATCATTTATATTATCGTTTGGAATCTTTTCTATATTAAAATCTATAAACTTATTAAAATCTTTTAATTCTGCTAAATTTGAAACTGGACATATTACATTCAAGCCAGTTCTAACATAATTATATACATTTAATAATAATGTATTATCAAGCACATCTATATTTGTATTTTTCAATATATTAACTAACTTACTATCAGAAAATAAACGCTCTATAAAATCAACTGTTTCATACGGATTATTATTCCAATCACTAATTTTTAAAAATATCTTATTAGCAAAAGAAATAGTATTATTATCACTATTAAATAAATTAGAAGTACATATAAGTTGTAAAAAATATAAGTTATCATCAGTAACAGTAATATTTTTTATTCCTTCAGCAAATCTAGAATTTCTTAGCTCAGAGTTCATAAACACTTTAAACATATCACCTAATTTATTACTCTCTATTCCAATTAAAAGATTATATATTTTATAAAAACAGTCATAATTTTCAAAAGGAGATATTGTTCCATCAAGCATTTTATGAGTCTCATCTATTTGTTCTACCCAAGGAAGTATCTGCTCCCAATTATCTTCTACCATTTTATTTATATTTTCATAACTCAAATTTTCTTTAAATGAACTAGATAACTCGAATAAAAGCTTTGATAATTTTGAAGGACTATTAATTTTATTAAATGTTGTTTTAGACACCTTATTAATAGATTTTATAAGTGTCATTATATCTTTTTGATTTCGCAATGCAAAAAGAGTCCCCACATTATTCTCACTAGCAAAAGCTAAAGGATCAAGTAATATAATATCTTTAATCTCCTCAAAACTTATATTTTGCAACTTTTTAGGATTATCTGATAAAGAATTAAGTAATATTTGATTATAAACTTTTTTACCCGCTTTATTTATAATTGCATTTTTTATTGGTGCCTGAATTAAATAGTCATAATCCATTTCTTGCAAGTAAAAAAATAATGTTTCACTAGGAATCTTTTCAATGAGACTAACAGCATAATCCAAATCATTTTTTAAATTATCTGGAAGAGAAGCTACATAAAAAGGATATTTATCAAAAAAATCTTTTATTATTTCCATAGAATAAGGTACTCTACCAATGGAATCTAAGAAAGTAACAGGACTTTTATCCTGAATACTAAGTAAATACTCAGCATCATTATTTAGCTCAGAACCTAAATATCTATAAAATGAAAATTGTTTTTCTCTATTATAACTTCCACTATCCATTTTCTTTTGCATTTGTTCAATGTACTCTTTATCATTCTTTAAATCTTCACAAGCCACAGTAAACAAATTTGGTTGTTCATCAATTAACTTTTTTTGAATATTAACACTTAATTTAGAAAAAACGTCACCAATAAAAATTCTATATAAGTATATATTAACGAACGAAAAATTATTTAATAGTATATCAAACAGCTCTTCATTGTCTCTATTTTTTAATAAAAGTTTTGACAATTTACCATATTTTCCTTTTTCAAGATAAGTATTAGCTTTATCGGCAATTTTATTATTATTCACAGTAATCCCCCATTTTAGCCATTAATTTTTTCCTTTTAATTCATAGTAATCATATCTATTTTTAGCGTTATCTTCATTTTCTTTTAACAAAGTATCTGCTTCTTCACTATTTATAATCTTTAATGATTTATATCTATCTTCACAGTCTAAATAGTCTTGATATTTATTAAAGTCACTCTTTCCATCCATTTTAAATTCTTTGGTATCAGGATTATAATGGAAAATTGGGAAATATCCACTAGCTGTTGCATTTTTCTCTTCATCAATAGAATTGCTCATTCCTTTTAAGATACCCCAAGCAATACAAGGAGAATATGCCACAATTATACTAGGCCCATTGTATTTTTCCGCTTCTAACATTACTTTAACAGTAGCAGCAGGATTAGCTCCTAGTGATATTGCCCCTACATAAACATTAGGATTAGTTAAAGCTATTTTTAATAAATCTTTTTTAGGTGTTTTTTTACCACTAGATGCAAATTTTGCAACTGCACCTATTCTACTAGACTTACTAGCTTGACCACCAGTATTAGAATAAACTTCGGTATCAAGAACTAAGATATTAACATTCACCCCACTATTTAAAACATGGTCAATTCCGTTATAGCCAATATCATAAGCCCAACCATCTCCTCCTACAGCCCATAAAGAAATAGGCATAATATATTTCTTTAGAGATTTTAAAGGTTTAATCTTAGTATGAGGAATAACAGATAACAAAGCTTTAGCAGTATCAACATTAATATCATTAACATAGTCTAAATAGATATCCTTTTCTTCTTCATCTACTTTAGAGATATTTTGATTTATAATATTTTTTAATTGTTGTTTCTTAACTTCATCAGCAATTTTCATACCAAAACCAAATTCAGCATTATCTTCAAATAAGGAATTAGCCCAAGGAACACTATAAGGAGTTGATGGACTAGATGCTCCATATATTGATGAACATCCTGTCGCATTAGCAATTACAAGCCTATCTCCGAATAATTGGGTTAATAACTTAAGGTATGGTGTCTCCCCACATCCAGCACATGCTCCACTAAACTCAAATCTAGGCCTCTTAAACTGACTACCTTTAACTGTACTAACAGAGATAACATCTTTTTCTGATACTTCATTAAATAAATATTCTGTTTCTTTTAAAGTAATATCATTAACAAGTTTTTCTTTACTTACCATCTCAAGAGCCCTAGAGCCTTTCTTACCAGGACAAATATTAGCACATAAACCACAGCCAGTACAATCTTTATAACTAACAGCAATAGTAAATTTTAAGTTATCACCTAAGTGACTGTCTAATAGTTTATCATTTAAACTATTAGGGGCTTTCTCTACTTCTTCTTTATCAAGTAAAAATGGTCTAATAACAGCATGAGGACAAACTAGAGAACATAAGTTACAACTAATACAGTTTTCACTGATTATTTTAGGAACAACTTCACTAATATCTCGTTTTTCAAGACGAGATAGTCCTCCATCGACAGTACCATCAGGTCTATCTAAGAAAGCACTAACAGGAAGTGTATCTCCTTCACGTTTTTCAATTATATCAAATAGACTAGAACTAACTTCACTTACCTCTACATAGTCATCAGTATTTTCATCTATTTTAAGTAAATGCGTTGTATTAATAGCATTATCAATAGCATTTTTATTTTTTTCTGCTATATTATTCCCTTTAAGTTTAAATCTAATATCAAGATTCTCTTTCATCTTATTAATAGCATAATCGCTATCAAGAATATGACCAAATTTAAAGATTAAAGCTTCCATAATAGCACTTATCTTATTACCAAGGCCTTCTTTTTTAGCAACTTTATAAGCATTAGTCACATAGACTTTAATATTATTATCAAGGATATATTTCTTATCTTCACTACTTATCATTGAAAGAATCTCTTCATCAGTCTTACTACTATTAAGAAGAAATACACCATTCTTCTTTATTTTATTAATAAATCTAAATTTAGTAAGATAAGCATCTTGTGTACAAACTAATAACTTAGCTTTTCCTACATAATAAGTAGATCTAATAGGAGTTTT
>CALVKV010000038.1 GCA_944333305.1 uncultured Bacilli bacterium | reverse complement strand
AAGATACTTTAATATAGGTATCTTTTTAATTTTTAGAGCAAAAAAATGTTTCTCGTTAATTATATATATGAGGAGGAACATTTATGAGCATGAAAAAAGTTGGCTCGATAGAAGTGTATGAGCTTGATGAAAATTTAGACAAATATACTAGGAAAGAAAGGGAAGAGTATATAAATGAACTCTTTAAACAAGAGTATCAGGGCAAAGAAATATCTTATCTTCTGAATGGGGAAGAGATAAAGGCTTTGATTAATCAAACAACAAGAAAGAATTTTAGGGCATACCAACATTCAGGAAAATATGAAACAAATAAATCATACCGTACTAGACAGAATATTGTATTTAGTGGAGATTATATTGATATGGTGTCGAATACATTATATGATTTTTCTAAAGATGAGCATAAAAAGTATCAAAAAGGACATCATTACGATAATAAGTGGCACTATTTTTATAAGATTATTAAATGTAATGATTGTTTCTTTTATGTTATTATTGACATACTTGAAAGAAATGGTAATTATTATATTTATAATACAAAATTAAAAGAAGTGGATGCCCAAGCATTAAGCCCAGGTATGATACCCACTTCTTCTGCTACTAATATATCATAAGCACTAAATAATATGCAAGAAAAATAAAAGAAGTGAATGCCCCAGTATTATGCCGAGGTGTGATATCCACTTCTCTTACTACTAATATATCATAAGTACTAAATAATATGCAAGTAAAATTTAAAGAAATTAAAGAGGTGTTAATCCTGTTACAAGAAGTAACAGAATAAAATAACCACCTCTTCTATTGACAATATATCATCATTTGCAGATTATATGCAAGAAAAAATTAAAAGAAGTGGATTCCCCAGCTATAAACCGAGGTTATACACCCACTTCTCCTACTACTAATATATCATAAGTACTAAATAATATGCAAGAGAAATTTGAAAAATAAAGAGGCGACGTTCCCGTTACAAATGTAACAGAATGAAATTATCACCTCTTCTACAAATAATATACATTAATATTAGTTAATAATCAATAATTTTAATGCATAAAGCTAATTTTTTTGATATTCTATTATTGGGTGAAATTTATGGAGAAAATATTAATTGTAGAAGATGATGAAACTTTAAGAGATGAGCTATCTAATTTATTATCTAATTCTGGATACGAAGTATTAATACTAACAGATTTTAAAAACAGCAAAGAAGAAATTATAAAACAAAATCCTGATTTAATTCTTTTAGATATTAATATACCTTATTTAAATGGAGAAGCTCTACTTAAAAGTCTCCGTGATGATAATAAAAATATATCTGTTATTATGCTAACTAGCAGTAATAAAACTATCGATGAAGTACTATCTATTAGTTATGGTGCAGATGATTATATTACTAAGCCATATAATCCTACCATACTCTTACTTAGAATTAATAATATCTTTAAAAGAATGAAAAAGAGTTTTGATTATTTAGAATATAATGATTTAAAGATTTATCCTAATAAAGGAATTATTGTAAAAGATAATGAAGAAATATATATAACTAAAAACGAAATGTTAATCTTTACCTACCTTTTAAATAATCGAGGTAGTATTGTAAATCGTGATGATTTAATGAGCTATTTATGGAATAGTGATGAATATATAAATGATAATGCTTTAACTGTTAACATCAGTAGATTAAGAGCTAAACTTGCTGATATTGGTTATGATAATGTTATTATTACAAGAAAAGGAGAAGGTTATTTATTAAAATGAAACTATCCACATATTTAAAAGACAAACTTTATGCTTTCATTATCTTTATCACTTATATAATTGTCTTAATTCTATTTTTAATTGCCTTAAAACTTTCTAGTAGTATAATTATCTTTATCACTGTTTTCACTACCATTATCTTTTTTATCATATTATTTTATGATTATTTTAGAAAAAGGAAATTCTATTTAGAACTTTTAGAAAAGTTAGATAATTTAGATCAAAAATACCTTTTAATAGAAATGCTCCTTGAACCTAACTTTTTAGAAGGTAAAATCCTTTATCAAGTCTTAGATGAAGTAAATAAAAATGAACATGATTTAATAAGTGAATTAAAACAAAAGGAACAAGACTTCAAAGAGTATATAGAACTTTGGATCCATGAAGTTAAACTTCCTCTTGCAAGTCTTACCTTAATTAATAGAAAAGATAAAAATACTTTAAGAGAATTAAAGAGAATAGAGGATGACGTAGAACAAATTCTTTATTATGTAAGATGTGAAAATGCCAATAATGATTATTTAATTAAAGAGTGGAATCTTGATACTATTATAAAAAATGTAGCATTAAGAAATAAAGATGATTTACTTGCTTTGTCTATAGATTTAAAAGTAAATAATTGTAGCTTAAAAGTATTAACAGATTCTAAATGGTTAGAATTTATTATTAATCAAATTGTTAGTAATAGTATTAAATATAAAAAAGATAAAGACTCTTTCATTAAAATAACAGGTAAAGATTTAGAAAATAGCGTTACTATCATAATTTATGACAATGGTAAAGGTATTAGTAAAAGTGATTTACCACGTGTTTTTAAAAAGACTTTTACAGGTGAAAATGGAAGAGGAACTAAAGCGACGGGCATAGGTCTTTACTTATGTAAAGAATTATGTGAAAAATTAGGCCATAAAATAGAGATTACCTCTTGTTTAGGAGAGTATACTAAAGTTGTTATAACTATCTATAAAAAAGGTTTTTATAATTTGGATTAATCTTACAAAAAAGTAAGATTTAGTAATGTTAAACAAACGACAAATAACATAATTAATAGTATATTATCTACTACAAAGGAGGAATTTTATGACTAATTTATTAAAAATTGATAATATCGAGAAGTATTATGGATCAAGAAGTGGATTAACCAAAGCGATTAATAATATTTCTTTTGAAGTAAGTAAAGGTGAATTTGTTGCTATTATGGGATCATCTGGTAGTGGTAAAACAACTTTGCTTAACTGTATTTCTACTATTGATAGAGTAACATCAGGTCATATTTATATGGAGGAGCGCGACATTACTAAATTAAAAGGTAATGATTTAAACAGGTTTAGAAGGGAAGAGTTAGGTTTTATTTTTCAAGACTTTAATTTACTTGATACTCTAACTGCTTATGAAAATATTGCTTTAAGTCTTTCTATTCAAGATAAAAGTTATCATGATATTGATAAACTTATTAAAGATACTGCCAAAAAGTTAGGAATAACTCATATTTTAAATAAGTATCCCTATCAAATGAGTGGAGGTGAAAAGCAAAGAGTTGCTAGTGCTAGGGCCATTATTACAGAGCCTAAATTAATTCTTGCCGATGAACCAACTGGAGCCTTAGACTCTAAATCTAGTAAGATGTTACTTGATAGCTTTAATTATTTAAATGAAGAGTTGGATGCTACTATTTTAATGGTAACTCATGATGCTTTTACAGCAAGTTATGCTAAAAGAGTTATCTTTATTAAAGATGGTAAAGTATTTAATGAAATTATAAGGGGAGATAAAAATAGAAAAGAGTTCTTTGATGAAATAATTGATATAGTAACCCTTTTAGGAGGGGATTTAAATGATGCTCTTTAAACTAGCTTTCAAAAATATTAAGAAAAGTGTTAGTGACTATGCTATTTACTTTTTTACTCTAGTTCTTGGGGTTGCTATATTCTATGTTTTTAATGCCATAGACTCACAAACTGCCATGATGAAAGTATCAGAGAGTACTAGAGATATTATAGACTTAATGTTAAATATGTTAAGTGGTGTCTCAGTTTTTGTTTCTTGTGTTCTAGGCTTTCTCATAATTTATGCTTCTAGATTTTTAATGAAAAGAAGAAATAAAGAGTTTGGTATTTACATGACTCTTGGTATGAGTAAAGGAAAAATATCTAAAATACTAGTAGTAGAAACATTCTTAATTGGTTTATTATCATTAGTAGTAGGACTAGTTTTAGGTTGTGCTTTATCACAAGTAATGAGTGTTATCGTTGCTAATATGTTTGAAGCAGATCTTACGGAATTTACTTTTGTCATAAGTACTAACGCTATTGTTAAGACTATAATTTACTTTGGTATAATGTACCTACTTGTTATGATATTTAATACCATTAGTGTGTCACGTTGTAAACTAATCGATTTAATAAATGCTAATAAGAAAACAGAGACTATTAAATTAAAGAATCCTTATCTATGCACAGTTATCTTTATAATAGCAGTTGCAATACTAGGATACTCTTATTATTCTGTAACTATTGATGTAGAGAATTTAAGAGAGACTTGGCAGATATTCTTAATTATAGGTCTTGGAGCCTTAGGCACATTTTTACTATTTTTCTCACTATCAGGACTTGTCTTAAGAGTCTTACAACACTTTAAAAAATTTTATTATAAAGGACTAAATAGTTTTACAATCAAACAGTTTAGTAGCAAGATTAATACCACTGTCTTTTCCATGACTATTATCTCGTTAATGTTATTTGTAACAATCTGCGTCTTCTCAAGCTGTATGTCAATGAAAAATGCTATGACCTCTAACTTACAAGAGTTAGCACCAATTGATATTCAATTTGTCAAAACTAAAGATATACCAAGAGAGTTTATTGAAGAATATGGTTATAGTGAACAGCAAGTAAATAACTCCTATCAAAGTATAGAAGATGATTTAAATAGTGTAGGTTTTGATGTAAATAATTATTACAAAGATATAGTCCATATTAATACTTACACAACTAATGAACTTACTGTTAGAAGTACTTTAGGTAGTGCTTATGATGAGATATATAAGAAATATCCATTTATGACCTATGATGCAATAGAAGAGATTGTTACAATAAGTGACTATAATAAAGCTGCTAAAATACTTGGTCTTGATACATATACCTTAGATGATGATGAGTATTTAGTAATAGCAGATTATGATAATATGGTTGGTGTTAGAAATGCTGCTTTAGAGTTAGATACACCTATTACTATTTCAGGTAAAACATATTATCCTAAATACGATAAATGTATGGATGGCTTTTTAGAGATATCCAATAGTCATATAAATGATGGAGTATTTATTGTTCCCGATAGTGCTGTTAGTAATTTAACTGTAGAAGAAGAGTATATGTATGCTAATTATAAAGCTGATACAGAAGAAGAAAAACAAGAGATAGAAGATTTATTAATAAGTAAAAGTGATGCCTTAATAAATATTGGATCAACAATAAGTGCTGGTACAAGACTTTCTATATATGAAGGTAGTGTAGGTCTTGGAGCCTTAGTAACCTTTATCGGTTTATATCTTGGTGTAATCTTCTTAATAAGTAGTGCTGCGATACTTGCTTTAAAAGAGTTAAGTGAAGCGACAGAAAATAAAGAAAGATTTAAGATGTTAAGAAAAATAGGAGCCGATGAAAAACTTATTAATAAAGCTTTGTTTAGACAGATAGCAATATTCTTCTTAGCTCCACTTGTAATTGCTATTATTCATTCAATTTTTGGTATAATGTTTTGTAATTATATCTTAGAAACATTTGGTAATGAAAGTTTATTACTAGCTATAGTTTTAACTGCTATATTCTTAATACTTATCTATGGAGGATATTTATTAATTACCTATTATTGTAGTAAAAGAATAATTAAAGAATAACATAATTTAAAAGGAGTCGATTTTGACTCCTTTAATATTTATATAATTTTTTTAGTTTCATTAATTTTTGTCAATAATAGCTTTTTGGCATCCTTAGCTTTCTTTTCTTGCTTTTTCTTATCTTCCCTTATTGCAGTTGCTAATTCTGTTGCATAAGCATCATTTTTTAAACTTCCAAAAAGCTCTCCTAAAGATAACATTTTATCACCTAGTTTAATTGTATTTTGTGTTCTCTCACTTACTATATATGGAAAATATTCTAATTTTGATTCTGGTGCTAAAGAACACATGGCATGAAGAGTATCGGTACTACCATAAGAAATATCCACGCCAAAATACTTTCCTTTCACAATATCTCTAATACTGCTTTTAGCTTCTGCTAACTCTTCAAAATCCCAAGTAAATTCTTCTTGTAAGCTGTGAATAATATCTTGAGGAATGTCTTTATTTTCAGACCACACTTGGAAGCCATCCCCTATATTGATTCCATAAATTCCTTCATCTATTCTATATATAGATGATTTAACTCCATTTGCTTTTTCCCACTTATAAGAATTAGAAACAAAACCATTCATGTTTATTTTTTTGATAATAAAATCTTTATCTGTTCTTCCTGCTAAAATAATATTTTTTTGTTTTTCAGTATATTCTGCATATAGTAATCTCATATTATCTGCATCTTCTTTTTTATAGATAGTTTCAGCTTGGCCAGAATAATTGCTACGAATTACTTTCCAATCTTTATTAAAATCTAATATTTGAATTTCATTTGTATTAATGTAAATTCTTGAATTTCTTGTTTTATAATCAAACAACATGTTTTATCTCCTCCTTTTAATTGCTTTTTATTTTAAATCTTTTTGTATTCATTTGTCAATAATCTACGTATTAAAGTTGTTTTCTCTTCTTAGTTTAGTTATAATAAGCCTATAATTTACTCATGGGGGATTTATAATGAAAAAAGTATTATTTACTGATTTAGTTGATACCTTAATTAATAGTGATAATGATAGTACTAAAGAAATAGACATTGTATCTAGATATTTAAATGAGTTTTTAAGTAAAGGAAACTATGTAGCGGTAGTTACTTCTCCTAATGGTCATGGTAGTATTGGCTATATTTTTAATGATATGTTAATACCTTTACATGAATCTATTGATAAATATTTTAGGAATAGACTTGTATATTATTTACAAGGTGACTGCAGTATTTATAGTGATGATAATGTTATTAAGAAAAATACTCATGGTAAATCATATTATTTAAGTAATAATGGAGTTTATGGTATAGGTGTTTCTAAAAAAGAAGAAGCGATAGATGATTTTTTACAAGCTAAAAAAGAGCCTTTTAGTATATTTGCAATAGGGGATAGTGATAGAGATATACCAATGCTTTTAAGAGTTCAAGAGTTAGGTGGTTTCTCTTCTTTTATAGGTAATAGTATTGATGAAGAAGTTAGTATTAAAGATATTATAGAAGAACAGTTATTTGTAGAGTTTCACTTTCTGTTGCAAGATGTAATAAATAAGAAAAAAGGGAGTGAAGACTATAATAAATTAACAGAAGAAGAGATGACTATATTTTTAAAAAGGGAAGAGCGTAGAAAAGAGTTATATCAACTTTTTAATGAAGGTAAATTAGATATAGATAAAATAAAGAAAGACTATTATAAAATCTATGAACTAAGTAATTATCAAACCTTTAGTTGTAAATTATGGCGAAATGATTATGATTATTATGCGAACTATCCTTTTAATAAAGATATGATAGATAAAATTCTTTCTATGGGATGTTTTAACTCTTTTGAAGATTATTATGTAAAAGTATTAAAAAGATAGTATAATAGGATAAAGGAGTAAGATACTTATGAAAAACTTATTAAAAAGTCCTTTGTTTTATGGAGTAATCTATGTAATATTATATTTTATTGGTTACATAGTACTTGCTTACTATAATTATACTTATTTTGGTATTATTAAACTTATCTCTATTATAATAATTTTAATAACTATAATTTTGGGAATTATAAGTATATATAAAACAAAGAAAGAGGCAAAATTCAAGCTTTTTGCATCATATCTATTTATTGAAATAGTTACTGTTATATTATTATTCTTGATTTTAGGTTATTTTATAGGAGATAGAGATAGTATTGTTACTCTATATAATAAAAAGATGGTGGAATCAAGGAGTAGATTTCTAGCAAGTGATACAGTTTCTTATTATGACTATATTAATCCTTTTGTTAGAGGTAATACTTTAAGAAAGAAAATGCATTATGATAAAGAGATTAGTAAAGAAAATTATTCAATGACAAAGTTTTTTGATGATGAGGGAAACTTAATTAACTATACATATAGTCAAAATATTGAAGAAGAAATAGAAAAAATAGATGTTAAAAATGGTAGTTATGGTTCTACTTCAATAGAGAGTTTTTTATCAAGTATTTTATATGAAAGTAGATTTAATAAAACTGATATTATTAGAGTAAGAGTTATTGATTCTGCTTTAGCAGGTAAAGATATAATTATTGTAGAAAAATCTACTGATAATGGCTTAAGTTTTAAAAACATTTTAGAAAATGATGATAAATATCTAGTTGTAAATAGAGATACTGATGTTTCTTTTGCAAATGAAAAGATAGGTTTTATCTTTGATTTAGGATTATTAGGACGTGATGATAGATATAAAAAGTTCTTAGTTACTACTGATGGAGGTAAGACATTTAGTGATGTTTCTATTACTATAAATGGTTATGGTAATTTAGATTACTATTATATTAATAATACACCTCGTCTTAAAAAAGATAAGTTAGTTTTAGATGTATCAGTTCCAGTAGAAAATAATTTAAAAGATATAGAGTTAGTTAGTAATGATAAGGGACTTACTTTTAGTAATTAAGATGCTTGTGAAAGGAAGATGACTATATATGAAAGAGACAATTTATAATTATGATTATTTAAATGAAGAAGATATTACTGAAGTTAGTGTTAGAGTTAAAGCTTTGATAATAAATAGTAATAAAGAAATACTTTTAGGAAAAAGTGATATTAGTTATCAATTTCCAGGAGGACACTTAGAGGATAATGAGAGTTTAATAGAGACATTAAAAAGAGAAGTTTTAGAAGAGACAGGAATAGGACTTAGTGATGAAGAGATAGGTAGAACGTTTTATAAAGTTACATATCTTAATAAAGATTATCCAGTAAAAGGTACTAATAGAAAATCAGAGATTTATTATTATGTAGTAAATACTAATAAAGAAGTAGATCTATCTAAAGTAAAACTTACAGAAAATGAGATTAAAAATAATTATCGAGTAGAGAAGATTCCTTTATTATCATCTGTTGATATAATAAGTAAAAATAATAATGATAGAGTTATTGAAAGAGATATGATAGATGCAATAGAAGAGTATTTATATCAATCACAATAGGAGATATAAGTCTTATGATTAATAGAATTTTGATGGAATTATATGATGATTATGAAAAGGGTAATATTGATAAGTATATCAAAAACATAAATAGATAAGGTGATAAATATGTCAGGTAAAAAGTACGAATTTACAGAAGAACAAATTAAATATATTATTGATAATTGGGGCAAAGAATCACCACATAGCATGAAAAAGAAGTTTGGGTGTACATGGTATGCTGTTTGTAAAGTAGCAGAGTCTCATAGCTTAGAAATTCCTACATCAAATGTTTGGACTGATGAAGAAATAAAAATTTTGAAAGAGTTAGCAGATAAATATCATTATACAGAAATTGCTAAAATAATGGGAAAAACAGAGAATGCCATTTATTTAAAAGCTAGAAAATTAGGAATAACTTTTATTCAAGATAGGAGAAAATGGACAGTTGAAGAAGAAACACTTTTATCGGATTTATGGGGAGTTAAATCAATAGAGTATATTGCCAAAAAGATGAAAAGAACAGTTTTCTCAATAAAAGTAAAAGCTGTAAGAATGGGATTAGGACCAATGATTAGAAATAATTATGATGTAATTACTATTTCTGATATGGTTGACCTATTAAATGTTTCTCGTGATAGGATTACAGATAGTTGGGTTAAATTAGGGTTAAAATTAAAGAAAACAAAATTAACAAATAAAATGTCCTATTATACTATAAGTTGGAAAGACTTAATGGATTTTTTAGAGACTAATCAAAATGAATGGGATTCAAGAAATGTAGAAAAAAACATGTTAGGTCTAGAACCAGAGTGGTTGCAAGAAAAAAGAAAACGTGATACTTTAGAAAATCCACTATGGTATCGTAAATGGACAGAAGAAGAGATAAAAAAAGCTGAATCATTATTTAAAAGCGGTAAAACTTATCAAGAAATTAGTAGTATAATAGATAGAAGTGAATGGGCTGTTGCTAATCTTCTTAGAAATCTTGGATATAGTTATATGCTTCCACAATATTGGAAAGGTAAAGAGATAAAGTATTTAAGAGAGAATTATCAAGATATGACATATCAAGAAATCGCTGAAGAATTAGGAAGAACAGCGAAAGCGATAACTGCTAAAGCTGAAGAACTGGGATTTCAAAAGAAATTAATCAGGACTAAAAAGGAAGGAAAATAAAATGGCAAGACTTTTAACTTTAGAGGAGACAGAAAAGTATTTAAAATTATATAGAGAGTTTGCTGATGAGGATGCTTTAACTTTGCTAGTTACTTGTAATAGTGGCTTAGTTCGCTTTTTTGCAAAAAGATATTTAGGAAAAGGTTTAACTTATGATGAATTAGTTTCAGCAGGAAATGAAGGATTAATAAAAGCAATTAATAAATTTGATTATGAAGAACGAGATATACAAGGTTTTAGTACTTATATTTCTGTGGCAATAGAAAATGCGATGAAATATGAATTAAGAAAATATCATAAGCATAGTCATGTGCTAAGCTTTGAACAACCATTAGGACAAAATAAAGATGGTGATGAACTTACTATAGAAGATATTGTAGGTACAGATGCTGAAGAATTAATGGAAGATGTTATTTCTGAAATGAAAATTGATATAGTTAGGGAAGCTTTAAAAAGTTTAACATCAAGAGAACAACAAATTATTTTTTTGAGGTATGGTTTGGATGATGTTCATAGAAAGACTCAAGAAGAAGTTGCTCAAATGTTAGGATGTTCGCAAACTTCTATTGCAAAACAAGAACAAAAAGCTCTTATAAAAATGAGACATCCAAGAAATACAAGAAAATTAAAAGATTTTATAGATGATTAGTTATTATATTTAGAAAAAAACAGATTAAAAAAAACTATTGACTCTTCCCTTAAGGTTAATGCTATAGTGATGGTGAAAGGAGGAAGAATATGTATAGAATAGGTGAATTTTCATATCTTTGTGAGTGTACTATTAAAGCATTGAGACATTATGAAAAAATGGGTATTTTAATACCTAAAGAAGTAGATGACTTTACAGGTTATAGGTATTATAGCGAAGAACAAGTTAGTACTTATCATAATATTAAAACTTTACAAGAAGCAGGATTTACATTAAAAGAAATAAAGAATATTCTTGATAATTCTAAGGATAATAATATTATTAAAGAAGTTAAAAAACTAACTGAAGATTATCAAGATAAGCTAAAGAAACTAGAAGAGATAAAAAATAAATTAAGAGGGGGAGTTTATATGGAATTAGTTAAAAATCCTAAATTTGTTATGATAGGAGAGTTTAAAGAGCTAAATACAAGAGATGAATTTAAGAAAGAGTTAGAACTTATTGATAAGAAAATTGATGAAAAGAGTTATACTAATCTACCTAGTGTTTTAATTAGCTATGAAGTAGGTTTTAAAGAAAGTGATATTACTTGTTTTATAGGTAGAGTCTTAAGTGATGATTTAAAAACTAATTATGGCTTTATTGATAAAATTCAAAGTATGGGATTAGAAGTATTAACTGATAATGTTGTAGAAACTTTATTACATACATCTAGTAATGATGAGGTA
>CALVKV010000037.1 GCA_944333305.1 uncultured Bacilli bacterium | reverse complement strand
TTACTATAAATTGATATAAAGTGGTGGTGTTTTTAAAAAACTTTTTCGTAAAAAACCTAAACTCAAATTAAAAATATATTGAAAGATAATGTTAATAATGTTATACTTTACTTATAATGTAGGTGAGAAGATGAAAGAGAAAAAAAATAAAACAGCGACAATAGTATTAGTAATAATTCTAATTATAGCAATAATAGCTTTATCATATGCCGCCTTTAGATTTGTTGGTGAAGGTCAAAAAGAAAACGTTGTTGCTTTAGGTAATCTAGAATTAACTTTAACAGAGGGAACTACAATTAATTTGGAGGATACTTATCCATTAACAAATGCAGAAGGTCTTGCTTTAGATGGTTACAGCTTTACTTTAGAAAATACAGGTACTGCTGATGTTGACTATGTAATTTATTTCGATAATGTAGAAATAACTTCTCCTGATATAAAATTAGATGATATGTATTTAAAATATAGTTTAGATAAAAATAGTACTGTGGGTACAGCTGAATATTTAGAGAGTTTAGGAGCAGATGGCTCTAGAATATTAGATCAAGGAACACTAGGTAGTGGTGAAGAAAATACCTATGTTTTAAGGGTTTGGCCCACGACAGAAATAGATGGAGATTTTGGGGGCCAAGTTTGGAAAGGAAAACTTAGAATAACAGGAGATCAAGTTAGATAAAATTTTAAAAAAGTATAGATTTGTAAAATTGATACAAAATTCAGGTATTAAAAATGAGAAATGATAGGATGAATTTAATAAATTGTCCTATCATTTTTAAGTAAATTTAAAAAAATTCTTTTTTGATTAATACTTCTCCTTATGATAGATTGAAATCACTTTTCGAAAAGTGACTATGAATAACAAGGAGGAATATATGGAAAAAGAAGATAACTTCATAAGTTTGTTATCAGATACAACTTTTAAATATTTGTTTAAGCATGAAGCGTATAGACCATTTTTTGAAAGACTAATAAAATTAACAACAAATATAGATATAAAAGAATATGAACTATATGATAATGAAATAAATAGTGGTTCTAAAGGAAAAGATTATAGATTAGATATATTATTAAAGAAAGATAGAGATTTTATAATAATAGAGATGAACAGCAGTGTAGATGCAAGAACAATATTAAAGAATAGACAGTATCTATATAGTATAGCAGGAGGAGGACTAACAAAAGGAGAAGAGTTTAAGAAGATGCATACAATCTTAATCAATATAAATAATGCAAGTTATAAAGAGAATAAAAATGCAATAACAGTAGGATATGATTTAATAAATGAAGAGTATAAAGATGTAATAGATGATATAAAAATATATGATATATATCTTGAAAGTTTAAAGAATATCCACTATAATGGAAGTAACGAAAAAGAGACATACCTAGCGCTGTTTAGAGCGAATAGTTTTGAAGAGATGAGGGAGATCTCAGGGAAGAATAAGGAGGCCTTAAGAATAGTGGAAGAGTTAGAAAGATTAAGTGAAGATGATGAGTTTAGGACATATTATGACGCGGAAGAAATGCAAAGGAAACTAGTAAACTCAGCCCGACTTGATGGTTATGATGCAGGCGTTATTAAAGGAAAAGAAGAAGGTGCTAAAGAAAGGGAACTTACTATTGCAAAAAATCTTTTATCTATTGGATTATCCAAAGAAAATATAAAGAAGGCTACTGGCTTAAGCAGTCAAGAAATAGATAATTTATAATATAAGAGGGATTACCTCTTTTTCTTTTTATCATATAATATAGTGGTGTTATATATGGAAATAAATTATGAAGAGATTAAATTATTAGAAAATATTAATTTAATAGATATAAGAGAGCATTACTTATATGAACGAGGGCATATAAAAAATGCTATTAATATACCCTTAAGAGTTTTAAGAACTATGCCCGAAAAATATTTATCATTTGATAAAACATACTATTTTATCTGTGAGACAGGGGTTAATAGTAAAAGATTATCTACAATTCTAAATAATAAAGGTTATCATACTTACAGCATTAAAAATGGTTATGAGAAATAATTCTTGACGAAAATTTGTTCTATGATGTATATTATATATAGAAAGGATGAATTTTATGGACTACTTAATTATAGGACTACTTGTATTAATAATTATTTTAATAGTTATCTCTTTAATGAAAAATATTAATGAATCTAAAATAACAGATAGACTTAATAATTTAGAGATAACTACGATTAAAGAATTGAATGAATTTAAAGATAATTTAACTAAAAATTTAACAGATGACTTTACTAAATTAAATGAAAATCTAGAAAGAAGATTACTTGCTATCAATGAAGGAGTAAATGAAAGAATTAATCAAAATTTTGAAAAGACTAATAAAACCTTTACTTCTGTTATAGAACGTCTTAGTAAAATAGATGAAGCTCAAAAAAAGATAGATACATTATCTACTGATATTATCTCATTACAAAGTATTTTAACAGATAAAAAGACAAGAGGAATCTATGGTGAAGTTAATTTAAAACACATCTTAGTAAATATTTTTGGAGAAGGAAATGATTCTATTTATAGATTACAATACACTCTTCCTAATGGTACAATTGCAGATTCTGTTCTTTTCGCACCAGAACCACTTGGCACAATTGTTATAGATTCTAAATTTCCTTTAGAACATTATCAAATTATGGTTAATAAAGATTTATCTAAAAGAGAAAGAGAAGACGCTACTAAAGCTTTTAAGCTGGATGTAAAAAAACATATTGATGCTATTAGTAGTAAATATATCATAGATGGAGTTACTAGTAATCAAGCAATTATGTTTTTACCTGCTGAAGCTATATTTGCAGAAATCAATGCCTATCATTCTGATTTAATAGAATATGCGTATAAAAAAAGAGTCTGGCTAACATCACCTACAACCTTAATGTCAACCTTAACTGTAATTCAAATGATTATTAAAAATATGGAAAAAGATAAATATACTTCTATTATTCATGAAGAATTAAATAAACTAAGCTTAGAGTTTGCAAGATATAAAGAACGTTGGGATAAACTTTCAAGAAGTATTCAAGCGGTAAATAAAGATGTAGAAAATGTTTCTATTACAACAGATAAAATTAGTAAAAAATTTGAAAGTATTAATAAAGTAGAATTTAAAGATACCAAAGAAATAGATAATCCTAATTTATTAGATTAAAAATTGTTAAGTATAAATTAACAATTTTTTTGTATACTAAAAATAAATTAGAATAAATTATATTAGGTGATATTATTAAACATATAATTATAGGAGTAATAGGCTTTATTATAACAACTGTAGGTTTCTTTTATTTTATAGTTTATTCTAATCTATTTACCTTTGGATATTCTTTTAAAGAATACTTAATATTTATGGCTTCTAACATAAAAAATTATACTCTAATATTAGGTATTATACTTTTGATTATTTCATTAAGAAAGGGGAGAAAACAATGATATATACATATGATATTTTATTAAACTGGACTAAAGAAGAAAGGTTAAAAGACTTTTATGAATGGGACTTAGAAGATGATTTAGAACATATAAAAAAAATACCTATTATTAGAATAAGTGATATTATGTTAAAAGATTTACTAACTTCTAAAATAAAAATAGATAAAAACTTTCTTCCTAAAATAAAATTTAAAACAGAAAGTTATTTTCATAATGAAATAGACAAAGTAGATTATGCCGTTATATTAACAACCACCAGAAAAGCTTTAGCCTTAGAATTAGATAGTGAAGGTAATGTAACTTATAAAAGTAATCTCTTATTAGATGAAGAAGAAGAGGTATTAGAAATAGGAGAAGAGTTAATGATAATAGATATTGATTATAAAGTTTTAAAAAGAAATAAAAAAACTTCTTATCTAACAAGAAAAGAAGAAATGGAAAAAAACTTTTTAGTTAAAGAATTAAAGAAAATTAAAACAAACAAAGAAGAATCAAAATTAAATTATTTATATAAAGAATTTTTTTCAACAGAAGTAAAGACATTTGAAGATAAATTAAATATTTTAGAAAAAGAACTTAACAAAGATTATAACAGTTTTCACCATAAGTTATATACTCTTTTAAAGTTGTCATTAATAAGAAAAAAATAACTATCTAGACCTAACTTTTTTAGTTACTTCCTTTGTATCTTCTTCCCTTATTTTTAGAATTTCTTCACATAAAGATATATCCATTGTTTCCATAGTAGTTTTTAATATTAATTTTTCTAATTCTTCAAAGTCTAACTCTTCTAATAAAGAGTCTTTTTTATTATCATTATCCATTTTAAGTCCTCACTTTAGCGATTTAGATTATAAAACAAATAAATTTTTTTGTCAAACCAAGTATAAATAATTAACTATTGTAAATAATATGTTTAGGTGATAATTTTATGAAAAAAATATTAGTGTTATTAATATCTATTTTTCTAATTACTGGATGTAATGATATGATGAATACACCAACAAGAAGAGTAGAAGAATACTTAGGAAAATATCAAATACTAGACAGTAGCGTTTTAACTGAATTAGATAATGTGGTAGATAATAGCGATTATAGTGATGATTATAAAGAGGAATATAAAGAGTTAATGATAAAGCAATATCAAAATTTATCATATAAGATTAAAAATGAACAAACTGATGGAGATGCTGCTAACGTAATAGTAGAATTAGAAGTATTTGATTATAACAATGCCTTAACGGAAGCAGAAGATTATATTGATGAGCATCCTTCAGAATTTGAAAGTGATGATAACGAAACAAGCGAAGAAAAGATAGATCACTATAAAATCAATACTATGAAAGAAGTAACCGATAAAGCAAGTTATACTATTAATTTCAGTTTAGTCAAAGATAATAAAAAATGGGTGCTAGAAAAGATAACTGATAGTGACTTAGAAAAAATACATGGACTATATGAAGACTAAAGTAAATTATATGTAAAGTGAATTTTTAAGTATAACAAAGATTTTTTCAAATACTATAAATATCATAACTATTTTAATCTTTCTTTTTCAAATTAATTAAGTTATAATTTTAATAGGAAGTGTTAATAATAAGATTATAAAAATATTAGCATTTTTATAATCTTTTTGTTTGGAGGAGGTTTATATGACAGTACATATAGAAAGTAAAAAAGAAGATATAGCAGAAGTAGTATTAATGCCAGGTGATCCTTTGCGTGCCAAATATATTGCTGAGAAATTTTTAACTGATTATAAGTTAATAAACAAGGTAAGAAACATGTTTGGATATACTGGCTACTACAAAGGAAAAAGAGTAACAGTTTTCGCATCAGGTATGGGTGTTCCTAGTATTGGAATATATTCATATGAATTATATAAATTTTACGATGTAAAAAAAATTATACGTATTGGTACAAGTGGCTCTTTTAATAAAAATATTAAAGTAAATGATGTTGTTTTATCAGAGGGAGCATATTGTAAAAGCTATTTTGATCAACTATTTGATGGACAAGATATTAATTATGTAAAATCAAGCCCATCTTTAAATGAAAATATTAAAAAGGCTGCTAGTGATTTGAATATTCCCCTAAAAATTGGTAAGACTATTACTAGTGATGTATTTGATTTGTACAGTACTTCTATGGAAAAGTTTAAAAGTAATTATCCTGAAGAGGATTATCTTGCCACTGAAATGGAAGCTTTTGGACTATTCTACATAGCTTTTAGACTACATAAAGAAGCATCATGTCTTATGACTGTTGTTGATTCTTTTTATGATAAGAAAAGTTTAACAAGTGAAGAAAGGGAGAAATCTCTAGATCAAATGATTACATTAGCATTAGATGCAGCCATTATATAGAAAGAGGAGATACATATGGATTATATAAAAAAAAATTTAGGTGCTTATAATCTTCATATTATTAAAACTGATTTATATAAAACAATTACCGTAAAAATCTTTTTTAGAGAAAAAGCTTTAAAAGAAAATATTACCAAGCGTAATTTCTTAAGTCGTATTATGATGCTTGGAAGTAATGATTATAAAAGTAAAGTAGAACTTACTAAAGCTGAACAAGATTTATATGCCGTTAATATATCTGGTACCAACAGAAGAATAGGTAATTATTTAGATACAGGACTTAGTTTAAAAGTTTTACATGATAAATATACAGAACCTGCAAACTTTGAAAAAAGTTTAGATTTGTTAAATTCTATAATCTTTAATCCTAAAGTGACTAATAATGCTTTTGATGAAGTAGACTTTGATACTGTCTATGAAGAATATAAAGCCGATCTTAATAGTTTAGTAGAAGATAAACTTACATATGCCTTAATTAGAGGCCTAGAAAAAACAGATGATAAAAGTGTTATCAGTTATCGTGGTATTGGTTATTTAGAAGATTTAGAAAAGATTACAAAAGAAAACTTATATGAGTATTATAAAGAAGTTATCAAACATGACTTTGTTGACATTTTTGTTTTAGGTGATGTAGATGAAGAATATATAACTAATATTATTAGAGAAAAGTTTAAAATAAATACCTTCAAAAAACAGCCGATAAATGCCCTAGTTACTCCTTTAAAATCTTCTAGACCTAAAATAGTTAAAGAAAAAGTAATATCAGAACAAGATAATTTAGTAATTACTTTAAACCTTAACAACTTAACTGATTACGAACGTAATTATCCCCTTTCCTTATATAATGCAATCTTAGGTGGTGGCTCTGAGTCCTTATTATTTAGTGAGGTTAGAGAGAAAAATTCTCTTTCTTATTATATCAGCAGTACTCCTAATAAATTAGATAGTTTAATAATTATCAGAGGCGGAATTACTAAAGATAGAAGTATGGATGCTGTTAATATTATTAAAAAGATATTAAAAGATTTAGAAAATGGCAAAATAGATGATGATAGAATTGAAAAAGCTAAAGAATATTATACTAGCGCTATTGATGACATTATAGAAAGCTCATTTCAAATTATCGAAAGTTACTATATGATAGAATTACTTGGGGTAGATGATATTGAAACTAAACGTAAAAAAATGCTAAAAGTAACTAAAGATGAAATCATCGCTCTTGCTAAGAAAGTAAAAATTAATACTATTTATATCCTAGAAGGAAGTGATGATAATGGAAAAAATTGAACTTAAAAATGTAGATAAAGAAATATATAGAGAAGTATTAGATAATGGCTTAGAAATTATTGTTATTCCTAACAGCAAATCTAGTAAGAAAAAAAATTATTATTTCAATTATGGAACTTATTATGGCGCTTTAACTAATGAATTTGTTCCCAAAGGACAAAATAAAATGACAAGTTTTCCTAGTGGAATTGCCCATTTCCTTGAACATAAAATGTTTGAGAGTAAAGATAATATAAAACCATTTGATTTTTATGCTAAAACAGGTAGTTATGTTAATGCCTTTACTAGTTATAAAAGTACTTGTTATGTAGTAACAGGTAATAAAAAGATGAAAGAAAACTTAGAGTATCTTTTAACTCTTGTTAACAACCCATACTTTACTGATGAAAATGTAAAAAAAGAACAAGGAATCATTAGTGAAGAAGTTGCCATGAATGATGACAATCCAGATTATCTAGCTTATAAAACAATAAGTAAAAATTTATATAAACTATCTCCTTATAATACACCTATTTTAGGAACTATTTCTAGTATAAAAGCAATTACTAAAAATAACTTATATGATTGTTATAATACCTTTTATAGACCCAGTAATATGTTTCTAGTAGTAGGAGGTGCTGTCTCACCAGATGAAATTATTAAAATTGTTACTGATACCCTTAAAAGATTCAATTTAGAAAAAGATAAAGAGATAAAAATAAAACAATATAAAGAGCCAGTAAAAGTTGTAAAAGAATACGAAGAAATAACAAGAGATGTTCAAGTAGATAAGCTTGCTCTTGGCTTTAAAATGGAAAAATCAAGGTTTCCACTAAAAAATAAAGTTATTTTAGATTTATATCTAAACATGATAATATCACTTTGTTTTGGTGCTAGTTCTAATTTTAGAGAAATGATTAGAAAAAGACATTTAGTTAGTAAGAGTGGTTATTATTTTCAAGATGTAGATAATATTATTACTTTTATGGTTGAAGCAGATTCCCTAAATACACCTGTTTATCTAAAAGAGTTAGAAAATTATCTTGCTAATCTAAAAATAGAAGAGGAAGATTTAGAAAGAATTAAAAAAGTTTGGATTTCTAGTGAGGTAATTAAAACAGATTATGCCGATAGTTTAGTTGACTCTGTTGTAGATGATTTAATTAATTATCGTAAAGTTATTGATAATTATGTAGAACTAATTAAAAGTATGAATATTACAACTATGAATCAAATTTTAAAAAGTTTAGATTTTAGCAATAAAGCAATAGTTAAAGTAACAAATAATTCTTTACAAAATAATTAATACTATGTTATAATTGAAGACGTCAAAAAAATGTTCCGCTGACTCTTTGGTTATGAGCATTGGTTATAGGTAAAGGAGGATCTAATATGAATGTAATTGACAAAATTAATGAAAAACAAATTAATAAGAACATTCCTGAATTTAGAGTTGGAGATACTGTTCGTGTTGACGTTAAGATTATCGAAGGTAAACGTGAAAGAATCCAAGCTTTTGAAGGAATTGTAATCGCTCGTCGTGGTGGTAGTGTTAGTGAAACATTTACAGTTCGTAAAATGTCAAGTGGAGTAGGAGTAGAAAGAACATTCCCAATTCACTCACCTAAGATTGCTAAAATCACTGTCTTAAGACATGGTAAAGTAAGACGTGCTAAACTTAACTTCTTAAGAGGAAGAGTAGGTCAATATCGTATTAAAGAAAGAGGACAACAATAGTCTTCTTTTTTTTCTTTCCTTACTATTAGAATAGAGTTATAATATAATAGTAATTGTTAGAAAGGATTAAATATGAAGGAAAAGATAAAAGCGTTATTGCCATATATAATTATTATTGTTGCTGTCTTATTTGTAAAAGCTTTTATAGTAACACCTATAAAAGTAAATGGTGAATCTATGTCTCCAACTCTAGAAGAAGGGGATATTATGATTCTAAACAAGACCGCATATTATTTTAATAAGCCTCAAAGATTTGATATTGTTGTAGTTAATATGCCAGATGAGTATTTAATAAAAAGAGTAATAGGCTTACCTGGAGAACATATAGAATATATTGATAATACTTTATATGTAGATGGAGAAAAAGTAGAAGAAAATTTTGAACATGGTAAGACAGAAGATTTTAATATAGAAGAATTAGGTAGTGATACTGTCCCAGAAAACTCATATTTAGTTATGGGTGATAATAGAGAAAATTCTCTTGATAGTAGAGAATTAGGATTTATGAAGGAAGAGCAACTATTAGGTAGAACAAGTTTAATAATTTTACCATTTGATAGGATAGGTAATGCTAAATAAAGATTTAATGGAGGGATATTTATGTTTAAGGAATTATTAAATAATGTCCAGAATAAATATAAAGAACAAAAAGAAGAAGAGGAAAAATATAGAAAATTATTAGTTACTTCAGATACCTTACCTAGTTTTAATGCTTTTTTTGAAGTGGATAGTACTAAGAAAATAATTGGTTATAAACTTCTTATGGATAAATGTCCTGAATTAAATTTAGATGATGCTGTTATTGTTAGTAAAGCTATACCTATAGATGAGATACCTATTTTTTGTTTTTATGCTACTGAATGTAAGAAAAATACAAAATTTTATTTTGTAGCAACAACAAGTTGTTTGCGATTAATTAATAAAGAAGGATATATTAAATTTAATTATTCTGATTTAACTGTAGAGATTATAAAAAAAGGGCTATTAAATAAAACATTATTTATAAATAATATTCTTTTTAATGTGAATGGTGTTAATGAGACACTTTTGGATTTTATTAAATTTCTACAAGATGTTGATTATAGAGAAAATATTATTAAAGAAAAATTAAAAATATTTTGTGGCAGTAGTCCATCTATATTTTACCTTAATGATATAGGTACAGGTATTAGCATTGGAAAAAATAATGAAATTGTATTTCATAGTAAAGATAATCACTATAAATATAGTATTAAAGACATTATAAATTATGAATTATTATGCGATGACACAGTTGTAAGAGTAAAAAAAAGTAATCATAAAGTAAAGCTTATTGCAAATAAAAATAGTTGTTATTCTATGTCTATACGTGTTACTGTTCCTGATAATGTGTTAGTTCTTCCTATTATTGAAAAAAGTGATTTCAATACACTATATACTTCAACTAACTCTGTATTTATTGATAATAAAAAATATGCCAATAAATTAATGGATTTATTAGATGATATGGATGATAAATACTTAAATGGAGAATTAAATAGTGAAGAGATTATTTAAAGATTATTTGTAATGCAAGTATAGAATTTTATTTTGGAAAGTTTCTTTAAATCATAAATTCCTGAGTGTTTAATTTTATAAAAATACAGTTGAGTAGTTAAAATTAATGAAAAGAATATCATGATATATACTAATGAATGATTGGATTATTGAGGTTAGCAATTTGGCTTGTAATTAAAGGTAAAATAGTAAATTTAATGTATTTGAGCATTTTGTTGAAATTAACAAATTGTTGCATATGTAAGTAAACTGAAACTTTTATTTAGAAAGAAGGTGTAATTTATGAGTGGAAAAATAATAAATGATAATGGGTCATTGCAAACAACAACACATGATTTTTTAATATATAGAGATTCAAATAATGATGTTAAAGTTAGTGTAATGTTAATAAATAATGATATATGGCTTACTCAAAATTTAATTGCAGAATTATTTGATGTAGGAAGAAGTACAATAACTGAGCACATTAATAATATATTAAATAGTGGTGAACTTAACGAAAATAACACCGTCGGAAAAACCGACGTTGATAATTCTAAAAAACCTGTAAAGATATATAACCTTGATATGATTATTGCTGTCGGTTATCGTGTTAATTCAAAGAAGGCAACAAATTTTAGAATTTGGGCTACAAAAGTTTTAAAAGAATATATGATTAAAGGTTTTGCTATGGATGATGAAAGATTAAAAAATCCAAATTATATATTCGGTGAAGATTATTTTGAGGAAATGTTAGAGCGTATTAGAAATATTCGTTCTAGTGAAAGAAGATTTTATCAAAAAATCACTGATATATATTCTTCGTGTAGTGTTGATTATGACAAAGATTCAGAAATAACAAAAGAATTTTTTAAAACTGTACAGAACAAGTTGCATTATGCAATAACTGGTCAAACAGCAGCTGAAATTATATATAATAGAGTTGATTCTAATAAAGAACATATGGGTTTAACTAACTGGAAAAATTCACCTAATGGTCCAATATATAGATATGATGTTGATATTGCAAAAAACTATTTAAATGAAAAAGAACTAAAGGATTTAAATAGAATTGTTACTATGTATTTAGATTATGCTGAGTTACAAGCTGAAAATCATAATGCGATGACTATGAAAGATTGGGTAGAAAAATTAAATGCTTTTTTACAATTCAATGGAAAAGAAATCCTACATAATGCTGGGAAAATATCTGCTAAGGTTGCACAAGAATTAGCATATAGAGAATATGATAAATTTAAAGTTAAACAAGATAAGTTATATAAATCTGATTTTGATAACTTTCTTAATGAAACGAAAATGATAGGAAAGGAAAGTGACAACAATGACAAATGAAGAAGAAAGTTTAAAAAAAAGAAAATCAACAAAAAAGCCAATAACAACTTTGTTTATGTTAGAATCTCTTGATGGCAAGATCAGTAGTGGTAATACTGATGAATTAGATGCCGACAAAGATTGGTGTCAAATTGATGGTGTTAAAGAAGGATTGCATCAGTATTATAAAATAGAATCTACTACTGATTATTTTTCATTAAATACTGGTAGAGTGATGGCTAAAATTGGTGTTAATGATAGAAAAGAATATCATAATAAAGTAGAAGTAAAATTCGTCATTATTGATAATAAGCCACACTTGAATGAGAATGGAAT
>CALVKV010000036.1 GCA_944333305.1 uncultured Bacilli bacterium | reverse complement strand
ATCAGATTACATGTCTTTTTTGTTAAATAAAATAGTGGTAGTGATTTTCCTCACCAACACTATTTATAATACAACCTAGAGTAAGAGATTATTCTATTCTTTTATAATGTCAAAATAATTGATACAGAGGACTTTATGTGTTAATATTTAATATAGTATGAAAGATAATAATTTGGGAAAGACTATTAAAAATAAGAGGAGTTGAGAAATAATGAAAAAGCGTGAAAATATAGTAATAATAGTGGTGTTAATAGTAATGGTAATATCAATAATAGGAGTAAGTTATGCTGCATTTAGATTTAGTCAGACTGGTAATACAGCAAATACAATAACAACAGGTTCAATAACAATGACATATACAGAAAGTAGTAATACGATAAGTATAAATGGAGCCTTACCAACAACAGATAAGACTGGAACAGTAAGATTAAATCCTGGGGAATATTTTGATTTTAATGTTTCAAGTGAAATAACAGGTGATGTAAACATCAACTATGAGATAAGTGCTAAAGAAGTAGGAGATGGGACCATAGATGGCTCTAATATCAAACTTTATTTAACAAAGTTAAATGATGGGGGAAGTGAAGAAGCCCTAATGGTACCTGAAACATATAATGAAGAGAGTAGTGCTAATGATTATACAGGAAGGCCAACAGGAGAGATGAGTTTATATACAAGTAGCATGAACTCTAGTGAGAGTAATAACTATAGATTAAGAATGTATGTTGATGAAGGATATAATCCACAAGGTGATGGAGGAGGATTAACATTTAGTGTAAGAATAAATGTCTATGGGCAAGCAGGAGATAAGTATGTACCTGAGACAACTAGGGAAATACTTGAAGATAATGAACTACAAGAAGAAAAGACTAATATGTTTAATTATGCAAGTAATGGTATGTATATATCAGGAATTGGTTCTATTGAACCAGAATATAGTACTGATGAAAGTCAAAAGACTGCAGGACTATACAGCATGGAAGATGAAGATGGAACAAGTTATTATTATAGAGGAAATGTAGATAATAATAATGTTCAATTTGGAGAATATGAGAGTGATTATTATGTTTATCAAAGTCATAGGAGCTATTATCAAAGTTTAGAAAGTTGTACTGAAGCTAAAGTAGGTCAAAGTTCAGGATGTACTAGGGTTAAGTTAGCGAGTGCAGGAGATAAGATGTACTGGAAGATAGTAAGAGTAAATGGAGATGGAAGTTTAAGACTAATATATAATGGAACAAGTGCAACACCTGATAATAGTGATTTAGCTCATTCATATGCATTAGGACAAGTACCATATAATTTAGAATATAATGAACCAAAATATACAGGGTATACCTATGACAGAGATACAAATGAAACAGATAGTTTTATAAAAAGAGAAGTAGATATGTGGTATGAAAATGCCCTAGGAGATACAATATATGATAATAAAGTAACAGGAGGAAGATTTTGTAGTGACAGTAGTGGCTATAGAGAAGAAACGATGCTAGGAAATGTCTTTGCAAGTTTTGATAGATTAGGCTCAGCTTTTGGAAAGTTAATGGGAGTAGAAATGCAGGAGAATGTGACACCAAGTTTAATATGTCCATCAACAAGTGAGAGTTATGGAGGAAGTTATAGATTAAAAGCAGGGTTAATAACAGCAGATGAGTTAGTATTAGCAGGAGAAAGTTTTGGAGTAGTAGGTAATAGTTATTTAAATCCAGGAGAATCAGAAATACCTTATTGGACTATGACGCCGACCGATTTCAATGGTGGTAGTGCTTATGTATGGCGTGTAGATGATTATCTCGGCTATGATAATGTCAACTCAAACGCTATCAATATTAATGAAAGTGAGCTTCGGCCTGTTATCAATGTGACAACTGATAACGGATTTATTAGTGGAGATGGAACTGCTTCAAGCCCTTATGTTATAAGTTAGATACTATCGTTTAAATGATAAAAGTCGTGATATTAGATATACTAATATTAACGACTTTTTGTTACTCTTTTACTTTTAGGGCTCCTTTATCACATCTATTCCCCCAGTAGTCTAATATTTTATTATCTTTTTTGACTACTATTATTTCACAGTGATTAGGGCATCCTTTACATTCTATACCTGTTGTTTCAAAGTTAGCATCTTTTACTTTGAAGTTAAAATCTTTTTTTATTCCTGTTTTTCTTGCAAGTATTGCACTACCTATAGCACCCATTAAATGGCCATTTTCATCTACTATAATATCCTCTTTTAATAAGTCTTCAAAGGCTTTTTTTACGCCAATATTTTTAGATACTCCACCTTGAAATATTATTGGCCCTTGTATTTTTTTTCCTTTACCTACATTGTTAAGGTAGTTAGATGCAACACTATAACATAGTCCTGCGATTATATCATTTCTTTTATAACCCATTTGGATTTTGTGAACTAAATCAGATTCTGCAAAAACTGTACATCTTGCTGCGATATTTGTAGGATTTTTACTAGTTAGAGCGATTTTACCAAAATCTTCTACATCAAGACCTAATCTCTTGGCTTGGCTAGATAGAAAACTTCCTGTTCCTGCTGCACAGAGTGTATTCATAGCGTAGTCTGTAACTATTCCATTATCTAAGAGAATTATCTTAGAATCTTGTCCTCCTATTTCTAATATTGTTCTTATATCAGGATATTTTGATAATGTTCCTATGGCATGGGCAGTTATTTCATTTTTTATACTTGTTGCTCCTAGCATTGTACCTATAAGTTTTCTAGCAGAACCTGTAGTACCAACTGATGTAACTTTAACATCTTTTGGTAATTGCCCCTCTAAATCCTTTAATACTTTCTTAACAGCTTTTATTGGATTACCTTCAGTCCATAGATAGGTAGATGCTAATATATTATTATCATTATCAAGTATTACTCCTTTGGTAGAAATAGAACCTATATCAATTCCTAGAGTCGCTTCCATTTTCTTCCTCCTTCTTAAGCTTTAATAAATCATAAAAGGCTTCAATTCTTGTATTTAATCCTTCAACTCCAGTTTGTTCATCAAAAGATAAAAAAATAATTGGCATTTGATTGTCTTTAGCAATATTCATTATTATAGGCATAGCGCCTATTTCAGGAGTACAACCTGTAGGTTTTATATGAATAATGCCATCATATTTATGCTTATTTAACCAATATACTCTATATACGTTATCAAGCCCATCTGCTCCTAATGTATATTTGCAATACTTCTTAATTTTTAACTTCATGAACCACTCCATTAACTTTTTTTGCCATAATAAATAACTTAAATTAGTAAATCTTTTTATTTCAATATTAAAACTTGCTAGTAGTTTTTCAAGTTCATAATTAGAGAATGGTTCCATAGATGTATATAACTCTCCAATAATACCTACTTTTAAACAGTTTTTAGGTTTGTCAATTTCTACCTTTTTTAATTTTCTTTTAGTTTTATAATATAATTTTGTTAATTTAATAATACTATTTTCTTTATCTGCTTTTTTTATAAATTCATTTTTTATTTTTTTAAAACTATTTTTTTCTTTTTCAAAGCCAACTCTTTTTCTAATAAAAATATCTATTTTATCTAGATAATAAATATAAAGAATAGTACTAAATATTTCTTTTATTAATTTTCTTCTTGTAAGATAGGGATTTAGTTTTAGCATAGTATTGTAAAGTTCGCCGAACCTTACATGATCTTTTTCCATTATTTGATACATCGTAAAGTTATATCCTAAATCTTTAAGAATAGTTTCTTGGACTTCAGCATAATACCTATATCTACACCCACCACCAGCTTGAAATAATACAGTTGCTCCTTTATCTAAAGCTTCTATAAAATTACCTAAATTGTATTTAAAAGGAACACAAACTGTATCAGGGGAATTTTTACTGCCAAGAGAAATTGTTTCTTTGGTTATTTTAGGCATTTCTATTACTTTTAGATGAGTAGTGTTAGTAACTAATTTTCTTAAAGGATTAAAGTAATTACCCATCCTTGGAAATGCTACTAATTGCCTCATAAGTGGATTCCTCCTTTTAACATATCTAAGAAACTTTCTAGTCTTGTTATAACAGCGGTATTATTGGTTAAATCTTCAAAAGTTAATAAAAGAATGGGATTTTGTTTCTTTTTCCTTATAATCATTTCATTAGCAAGAGAGTCTGGTCCGCATGGAAATGCAGTTAAAATAATAGTGCCATCTACTTTGTCTTTAAAATAATTAAATGCTGCTATTTCTTTTTTGTTCATAGTAAAATGAATTTTTTGTGATATTTTGTTGCAATTAAATTCTATTAAGTCTTTTGGCATTTGGTAACTATAAATTAAAGAGATATTATTTTTTTCAAGATAATTTATGATATTTTTTCCAATAAGATTATCTTTTAAGATATATGGATGTCCTAATAAAAGTATTTTTGTTTTATTACTTTTTAAAGCTTCTTTAGCTTTCTTTTCTTCATTCTTATAATAATTATTTTCTATTTTTTTCGCTTTGCTATAAGCAGAAGCTGATTCTATGATACTAAATCCTAATTCTTTTCCTATCTTTAAGAAAGCATTTTTTTCACTTTGATGATGCTTAAGGTCAATATTATAATTTAGAATCTTTATGTCAGGGAAAGTATTTCTTACAAGGTCATATAGACAGTTAAAATTAGTACAAACTTGTTCTGTTTTTACTAAAGAATAGATTCTTGGTACTAAAATACAATCACATTTGTCTTTTAATTCTGCAATATGGCCTAGATATATTTTTAAAGCAAGACATGATTCATCTATACTTTTTTCTTTACCTAGGATTAGAGTTTTTATTGTTGTATCATTACTTTCAATATAGTTTACTTTTAATTCATCAAAAAATGCTTTCCAAAGATGACTATAATAATGATATAGTAATGCTTTAGGTAGCCCTATTTTCATAATTTATCATACCTTTCTTTATACTTTATGAAATAAAATCTTTTTATATTTAATTTTTTTATAAATTTCTTTTTTTTTGTGATATAATAAGGTGCAGGAGGGAATTTTATGAAAAAAGAAAATGTTGAAAAATTAAAAAGTGCTACTATAGTGGTTTTAATTTTAATTATAGTATTTGGTGCAAGTTACTTTACATCAGAATTACAAGAATGTGATAATGGAGGTAGTAGTACAACTACAAGTTCTACTAACAATAGTTCTAATGATTCTTCAGATAGTTCTTCTACTAGTGATATTCCTGAAGATGAACAAGGTGAATTAAATGATATTGATATTGATGAGTATTTAGATCTTAAAGAAGGTAGTGATGCTTCTATCATTTATATAGCTAGACCTACTTGTCATTATTGTCAAGAGATGGAACCTATTGTTAGAAATATAGTTTATGAGTATGGTGTTGAAATTAATTATTTAAATACTGATGAATTAGATGATGATGGTCAAGCTAAATTAATTGAATCTGATGATTACTTTAGTGAAGGTTATGGTACACCACTTTTATTAGTAGTTCAAAATGATGAGATAGTTGATATTCAAGAAGGACTTTCTACAAAAGATACAACAGTTAATTTCTTTAGAGATAATGGTTTTATTGAATAATAGGTGAAGTATGAATAATAAAGAAATATTAGAGGGTCAGCTTTCTAGTTTTAGAAGTAAATATCCATTAACGATAGGATGGAGACTTAAGAAAAATTCCAGAGTATTACTTGAACATTTACATGATGATGAAGTTATTAAATATGCTTTTTATGCTCAAAAAAATAAGAGTTCATTTGATATTCTAGGAACTGGTATAGTTGCGGTTACTAATAAAAGATTGGTAATAGCAAGAGATAGAGTTGTTATTGGTTATTTCTTTGATAGTATTACTCCAGATTTGTTTAATGATTTAAAGGTAAGAAGTGGTATTATTTGGGGAAAGATTATAATAGATACAGTTAGAGAACTTGTTATTTTATCTAATATTAGTAAAAGTGCTTTAGTAGAGATAGAAGAAGAAATAACTAGTACAATGATGGAATTGAAGGATGAGAAATAAGGCTCATTCTTTTATTGTTTATTAATATTGGTTATAGTATAATGTTATTAATTTAGAGAGTAGGATTAAAATATGGTTGTCAGTGTATTAGCTTTTATTGCATTAGTTGTTAGTCTTTGTATAAGAGATAGAAAAAAATCTTTGTTTGTGCAGTCTTTAAATTGTTTATTAGAAGCTTTGTATAATTTTATAATCTCTGCTTATACAGGAGCGGTACTTGGACTTATTAATTTTGTAAGAAGTTTTATATATATGAATAAAGAAAAAGTTAATAATTTTTTATATCTTTTTTTCCTTTTTTTCTTTGAGATGATTATTATAATTAACTGTATTATTACTTGGCAAGGTTATATATCAATATTACCTACCATTGGATCTATTATTAGAACTTATTGTTTGTGGCAGACGAGAATGACTTTGGTTAGATTATCAGGTGTTACAACGGGGATCTTTTATGGTATTTATTATATTTATTATGAAAGTTGGTTTATGGTATTAGGAGATATTATTTTGATTATTACAGGATGTTATGCATTGTTTGTAAATGATATAAAGAAAGATAAGAAGATTAAATAAAGTAAATAGGATTATAATAGCTATAGTCTTTTTTTAATTTGTGGTTGACACGTGAGTAAAACACGGGTGTATGATATTTATGAAAGGAAATGATATTATGGGAAAAATTTTATTTATGAATAGTAGTCCAAATAGAAATGGAAATACTTATAGAATAGGAGAAGAGTTATTGAAGGATAAAGCTCATGAAGTTTTACAAATGGCAGATTATAGAATATCTCAATATGGACAAGTATTTGAAGATGATGAGATTAAAGATGTTTTTAAGAAAATTGCAGAGTGTGATACCTTAGTAATAGGTTCACCTGTTTATTGGTATACAGTTTCTGGTATGTTAAAAACTTTTATTGATAGGCTTTACATGTTACCTGAGGCGGAAGCTTTAAGAGGAAAGAAATTATATTTATTTGCACAAGGTTCTCTTCCTAGCCAGGATACAGTTAAATCTATAGAGTTTCTTTCTAATAGATTAAGTTATTTAATGGGAATGGAATTAAAGGGGGTTGTTACTGATAGTTCAGATGGTAATGAAATATTAAGTAAGATGAGAATTGAAGATTAAGGAAGTAGTTTTATGAGGGAAGAAGATTTAGAAATAATTTATTCTAAAGATAATGAAGCGATAGAAAAAGATTATAGTAAATGTATTTCTTGTGGATATTGTGTTAAGACTTGTCGTGATGAAGTTACTGTGGCAAGGATGTATGAGATAGATAAAAGTATTAAACCTATTTGTATAAATTGTGGACAATGTGTTAATATGTGTCCTACAGAAAGTATTCATGAGAAGTTTGATTATTTAAGACTTAAGAAATTATTAAAAGATAAAAGTATTGTTAAAACAGTAAGTATCGCTCCTGCTGTTAGGGTTGCAATAGGTGAAGAGTTTGGGGGAGACTTAGGAGAAAACTTAGAAGGAAAGGTAGTAACGGCTTTAAGGAAATTAGGTTTTGATTATGTTTTTGATATTACTTTTGGGGCTGATTTAACGATTATGGAAGAGGCGATGGAGTTAGTTAATCGTATTAAAAACAAAGGAACTCTACCTATGTTTACATCATGTTGTCCTGCTTGGGTAAAGTATGCAGAAATCTTTTATCCTTTATTTATACCTAATTTATCTAGTTGTAAAAGTCCTATTACAATGCAATCTACTATGATTAAGACTTATTTTGCAGGTGTGAAAAAAATTAAGCCTGAAAACATTTTAAATGTTGTTATCGCTCCTTGTACGGCTAAGAAAAGTGAGATTAAAAGGGATGAAGTAAATAGATCAGGTGTTTCTGATACTGATTTTGTTTTAACTACTAGAGAGTTAGCTTTACTTTTAAAAGAAGAAGGGATTGATTTAATATCTTTAGAAGAAGGTACTTTTGATTCTCCTTTAGGAAAAGGTAGTAGTGCAGGGTTAATCTTTGGAAATAGTGGAGGAGTGTTGGAGGCTGCTTTTAGAACTGCTTATTACTATTTAACTGGAAATAATTTAAGTAAAGAAGAATTAGTATTTAATGAAGTTAGAGGAATGGAAGGGATTAAGGAAACTTCTGTTATGATTGATGACTTAGAGATTAAAGTTGCCGTTCTTAACGGTATGAAAAATGCTAAAATATTATTAGATAAGATAAAAAGTGGAGAAGTTACTTATCATTTTGTTGAAGTTATGAACTGTTTAGGTGGTTGTATTGCAGGTGGAGGACAACCTAAAAGTACTTTACTTAATCTTGATAAGACTAAGCTTGCTAGAATGAATGGTATTTATAAGGAAGATGAAAAGGCAAAAGTAAGATTTTGTCATGAAAATCCTGAGATAAAAGAAATTTATAAAGACTTTTTAGAATATCCAAATAGTCCTAAGGCTAAAGAGTTACTTCATACTACTTATCAGGATAAATCTTATTTGTTGGGAGGTAAGAAGCATGAGTGAAGAAGATATTAAGAAAAAAACTTTAGAATGTCTTTCTTGTGTTACTAAGCCTTGTCAAGTAGGATGTCCATTAAATAATGATACAACTGGTTTTATAAAATTAGCTTTAGAAGGTAAGTATGAAGAAGCATATCACTTATTATTAGAGACAACAGTATTACCTTCTGTTTGTGGAAGAATTTGTCCTCATGAGAAACAATGTCAAGGAATGTGTGTAAAGAGAGTTTCTTATGAATCTGTGAAAATTGGAGATATAGAAGCTTTTATTGGGGATATGGCTCTAAAGAATAATTGGACTACTAGTAGTTTGCCTCTAAAAAAGAAAAGAGTTGCTGTTGTAGGAGGAGGTCCATCTGGTTTAACCTGTGCAGCTTTTTTGAGACGAAATGGTTATGATGTTACTATTTATGAAAGACATAATTATTTAGGTGGCCTTTTATATCATGGTATACCAGAGTTTAGACTAGATAAGACTTTGCTAGGAAAAGTAATTGATAAGATTTTAGAATTAGGTATAAATATTAAACTTAATCAAAGTATTGGCAAAGATTTTAGTCTAGAAGACTTAGAGAAAGAGTATGATGCAGTGTTTTTAGGGTTTGGAACGAATCTTTCTAGTAAGATGAATATACCTGGAGAAGATTTGGATGGTGTATATGGTGGTAATGAGTTATTAGAAACTGGTAATCATCCTGATTATACTGGTAAAACTGTAGTAATCAGTGGTGGTGGTAATGTTGCTATGGATGTATCTCGTACTATAAAAAGAAAAGGTGCTAAAAAGGTTTATGTTATTTATAGAAGAAGTGAGAAGGAAGCTCCTGCTGAAGCAAACGAGATTAAGGAAGCGAAAGATGAAGGAGTAGAGTTCTTATTTCAAAATAATATTCTTGGTATTTATGGTGAGGATAAAGTAGAAAAAATTGAAGTAATTAAGACTGAACTTATAAAAAAAGAAGGAGATGATAGATTATCGCCTGTTAATATAGAAGGATCTAATTATTATCTTTCTTGCGACTATGTAGTTATGGCTATAGGAAGTCATCCTGAGGAATTTATTGTTAATAATTTAGGATTAGAACTTGATAAAAGAGGAAGAATATTAATAGATAAAGATGGATATACTTCCAAAGAAAAAGTATTTGCAGGAGGAGATCTAGCAGGAACTAAAGGTACAGTTGCCTTTGCCTCACGTGCAGGAAGAGATGCAGCTTATGCAATTATAGAATATTTAAATATAAATAATTAAAAAAGATGACTATATTCGTCATTTTTTTCAGTATTTGTTAAGTTACTATAATATTTAGTATTGCCAATTAAAACATCATTATAAAAATTTTGTTTCCAGTGGATATAATAAATACTATGTTGTAGTTTAGCTATTTTTTCTTCTAATTCTTTTAATTTATTATTAAGTATTGCTTGCCTTTCAGGAATAGAAGATTTCCCTTTTAAACAAAGGGCTAGATACTCTTTCATTTCTACAATGCTCATATCACAACTTTTAAGACAAGATAGACTTTTAATCCATTCAATGTCTTTTTCATTAAAAACACGATAGTTATTCTTATTTCTTTTGACATTAGGGATTAATCCTTCATTACAGTAAAATTTTAACGTATCATAAGTTAAGCCTGTTTTCTCACATGTTTGCTTCATTGTATATAACATAATTTAACCTTCTAAAACACTTATTTTAAATATTTCTTGGGTCATTATTCCTAATAATACTATAATTAGGGGAACCCAATATCTCATAAATATTTTCATTTTGTTTCTGTTGTAGTTTTTAATTCCTAATTTACTAAACCACCATTCGTAGAATGTAGTGTTGTTGCTCTTCTTATCTTTGAACTGATAATGAGATAAGAAGCAACCATTACATGTTTCTAGTAAAGTAATATGTGCTAGTGATAGTAAAGCGATTAAAGGCCAATTAAGCCAAAGCCAGGAAGTCCATGCTACAATTGTTAGTAAAAAATGAAATATTATTATTAGGTTTTTTTTCATGATGATTACCTCCTAAAAAATTAAAAAAACACTTGACCGGGAGTTACTCCAGGGTTGTATATTTGAATTGTATTAGAAAAATGTTTAATTGTCAAGAAAGGGAGATGTTTTATGGAATATGTAAAATTAAACAATGGCGTAGAAATGCCAATATTAGGTTTTGGAGTTTATCAAATACCTAAAGAAGAAACTAAGAAATGTGTACTTGATGCGATTAAGGTAGGATATAGAGCGATTGATACAGCACAGGCTTACTTTAATGAAAGTGAAGTAGGGGATGCAATTGTAGAGAGTGGTATCTCAAGAAGTGAATTCTTTATTACTACTAAGATTTGGATTGATAATTATGGTTATGAAAAATGTAAGGCATCAGTAGAAGAATCTTTGAGAAAATTAAAGACTGATTATATTGATTTAGTATTACTTCATCAACCATTTAGTGATTACTATGGAGCATATAGAGCCTTAGAAGATTTATATCATGAAGGTAAAATTAAAGTGATTGGTGTAAGTAACTTTTATCCTGATAGACTTGCAGATATGTGTTTATTTGGGCGTGATGTAGTACCTGCAGTTAATCAAGTAGAGACTAATCCAATGAACCAACAGATAAAAGCACAGGAAGTTATGCAAAAATATGGAGTTGCAATAGAAGCATGGGCACCATTTGGTGAAGGTAAAAATGGTATGTTTACTAATGAAACACTAGTTAATATTGGTAAAAAGTATGGTAAAAGTGTGGCTCAAGTAATACTTAGATGGTTAATTCAAAGAGGAGTTATAATCGCATGTAAATCAACTCATATTGAGAGAATGGAGGAAAATTTTAATGTCTTTGATTTCGAGTTAAGTGATGAAGATATGGAAGAGATTAAGAAATTAGATTCTAATGATAGTTTATTCTTTAATCATCAAGATCCAGCTATGGTAGAGTGGTTTGATAAGATGGTAAAAGAAAGAAGAAGTAACGATGATTGTCATAAAGAAAAGAAAAACTGGTAAGGAGAGATAAAAAAATGAATAGAAAAGTAATAATAGGTATAGTTGCAGTACTGATTATTGCAGTTGTAGCAGTTTTAGGATACTCATTCTTAAGTAATGATAGTGATGATAATAATGTAAATAATGAAAATAATAATAGTAATAATGTTACTAATAATGAAGATAACACTCAAGATGATAATATAGGTAGTGTTCTAGGTAAGACTTTAATTGTTTATTATTCTGCTACTGGTAATACAAAAGAAGTTGCAGAGGAAATGGCAGACGATTTAAATGCTGATACATTTGAAATTGTCCCAAATGATTCATATACTGATGAAGATTTAGATTGGACTGATGATAATTCTCGTGTATCAAGAGAATATAATGATGAATCTTTAAGAGATGTAGAACTTGAGAATACTACTGTTCCTCTATGGGATAGTTATGATACTGTTTTAATTGGTTATCCTATTTGGTGGGGTATAGCAGCTTGGCCAGTAAACTCTTTTGTAGAAGCGAATGATTTTACTGGTA
>CALVKV010000035.1 GCA_944333305.1 uncultured Bacilli bacterium | reverse complement strand
TTGGGTAGAAGTTTTTTGATTATTTAAAGGGCTTTCTTGAAATTTATATGTGTTGCTGTATTGACACCAAGATTACACGAATTTTGAAGTACCTGAAGGAAAGTTTGATGACCATGTCCTCCTGCTTTCCAACATTTAATCCTTGCAGTATCTACCCTAACAGAACCAGTATCAGTAAACTCATCTTTAAATAAATCTACTACCCCTTCTTCTACTGCCGCTGCTGTTGTAACTATCTTTTGGGTAGAACCAGGTTCATAACTAGCCCATATAGGAAGATTACGAGATAATTCTTCTTGAGTGTAATTCTGATAATTATTAGGATCAAAATTAGGTCTAGAACTCATTGCCAGTATCTCCCCTGTATTAGGATCCATTACAACAGCAAGGGCCATATCTGGATTAAACATATCTACAACATTATCAAGTTCCCTTTCAATTGATTTTTGAATATTTATATCAATAGTAAGTTGCAAATCCATTCCATCTTGTGGTTCTATATATAAATCTGTAAGTTCTAGTTTATTTCCTTTAGCATCACTAAAATATTTAATCGCTCCATTTTCCCCTGTTAAATAATCATCATATTGTAACTCTATACCAGATAATCCTTGATTATCTATACCAACATAACCTAAGACATGAGATAACATTGTATCATAGGGATAATATCTTTTAGACTCTTTAACTAGATAGACTCCATCAAAGTTTAAAGCTTCTATTTTATCAGCAATTTCATAAGATAACCTTCTTCCTTCAGGATGAACTCTTTCAATAGATGTTTCTTTATATACGTGTTCTTTCATCTCATCAAAAGATACTCCTAAAATATCAGCAAGTTTTTCTGTTACTTCTTTTTTATTTTTTATCTGATTAGGTATTAAAACTAAAGATGTAGTTGTAATATTATCAGCAAGAACTACTCCATTTCGATCAAGTATCCTTCCCCTTGATGCTTCAATAGGTAGATTCCTACTCCAAAGATCGCTAGCAAGTGAAGATAGTTTCTTATAATCTACTACTTGAACATAAAAGACTCTTAAGACAATTACTAATAAAATACTACTAAATATTAAAAGAATTATTTTCATTCTCTTATCTATTCCTCTTGTAAACATAAAACTCACTACCTTTCCAGTAGTAAGTTTATGACTTAAAAATTATTATCATACTAATTCTTTAATCTTCTTATAATCTTCAGTTAGACTTTCTCTTAACTCTATTTTTTTACTAGCTTTATCATACTCAGTTATATAGTCTTCATATAATTCTAATTCTTTTAAAATATCCAATAAATAATATTTTTTAATTTCTACATCACGTTCTTTATAATATTTTTTAAAATAACTAATTCCTTTATCAACTTCAAAAGATGAGAAATATAATCTTGTAATAGTTTCAGTATAAATATTATTATCACTTCTTAGCTTATATTCATAATCATAATTATTACGTTTACCTAGATTTTTAAGTTTATCATTAACTTCAATAACTTTCTCATCCAATAGAGTAATAGCAGTTACTTTAGAATCTTCTGTTTTTAAATTATCTATAAAAATATCTATTAAAAACATAGCAAGTACATCAGGATCTCTTTCACTATTTAATAAATCTACACATACTTTTATATTATTTATAGACTCCCCTGTAAATAAAATTCTTTTAAGAAGCATATCAAAGTATTCAGTTTGACTTACTCCTAAAGCTTTAAATGTATCCCAATTAGTAAAAACTAAAGTATAAGTCCCTTCACTAACAAGTTCATATAACTCTATTAATAGTTTAGTACTTTTAACTCCTATATCAGTAGTAGGAATAGTTTTAGTTAATTCTTTATAGTATCTTTTCGCTTTAAATCTCCAATTACTTCTTTCTTTTTTAGGAACAATTTTATTAGGTGAAGAATAATACCCCGCTTCAGCACAATCAAGAAAATATCTCATTTCTTTGCATAAATCATCAAAACTAATTTTCTTCTCTTCTTTTTTAGTTTTATTATTAATATCTTCTATAAACTTATCAATATCATAATCTTCTTTAATCTTTTTAGGAAGTCTCTTATATAGTTCTACTACCATATCAGTCATTTCTTTTTTATCATATTTTTCTAATGTCTTTCATAAATCTTTTACTAACATAACACTTCTCCTTTACCTAAAAGATATCATAGTAATAGAGTTTATGACAAGATTAATCTGCTTTTTATTATATAAATTTCTTTTTTCAAACTTTTTTTACCTAAAAACATAAAATTCACTCTATTTTAACCCTGAATTTTTAATTTTCTCTAAGTTAACGAGGAAAATTTTATAAATTTCTTGACAAAACTATTTTCAATATTTATTATAGTAAGCCAATTCAGGGGGATATGGTTATAAGCAGTAAATGCCATATCCAAATGAAAAAATAGTTCTCATTACACTAGCCATAGTGTGTAATGAAGATAAGGGAGGAAAAGATATGGCAAGTAATCTTAAAAAGATTACCATGGTAATGGTAGGAATTTTAACTTTCTTCTTGTTTAACAATACTGTATCTGCTAGAGAATTAGATATTACGCCAGATATGACTCAAGAAGAAATTGACGCAGTTTTAATGACTGCTACTTCACAAGACAATATTACAATTGCTAGTGGAGATTACAGTACAGAAAAAAATGGTAAAAACTATCATAAAATAATTACTGTACAAAAAGATTATATGAATTTTAATATTGCTGGTAATTACACTGAACTTCAATTTGTTGTTCGAAGTAGCAATACTAAAATTACTGCCAATGATGCAACAATTGATGGAAATGCTAGTACAGAAGGAAATCCATCAGCTGCTTTATTCATTGAGCAAGGTTCTGTTATATTAAGTGGTAACTTAACATTAACAGATCATAATCACGGTGTTAGATTAGGATATGCAAATGCCGGAACAAGTATTTACAGTGCTTTAACATTAAGTGATTATGCAACACTAACTATCACTAATAGTGTATTAACTTATAGTGGTCAACATGGATATTATGGTGGAGGATATGATGATCCTGATACTACTTATTCATCACCTGTAGATAAAGGACAAGGTAATGGTACAAGTGGTTCTGCTATTGATGTTCGTGGAAAAGGTAATACAAGTTTCACTTTAGGAACAGGTGCAAAGTTCTATGCAACTAATAATGTAGGAGCAGGAATTTTTGCTATCAATGTTACAAACTTTACTTTCAATATGAATAGCGGAAGTTATGCTTTATTTGATGGTAATGGTCAAGGAATTTGTATGAATACAGATTATGCTGGTAGTGTTAATATCAATGTTAACAATGCCACATTAGATATTACAAATAATAGTAGTAATGGAATTACAGGACAATCATCACCTTATATTTTAGATATTACTAATAAAGGAACAGTAAACCTAAATAATAATGGTGGTATTGGAATAAATAATTTCTATATTAAAGTAACTGATTCAACACTTAATGTAAATGGAAACGGTTCACATGGTGCGACTAATGTTTCAATGGATGCTACAAACAGTACTATTAATGTATCAGACAATGCTTATATTGGATTAAATATTACAAAATATAATGCAGGTAAAGAAAGTACAGATATTGTTAATAGTACAATAACTGCTAATAATAATGGAGGACCTGGAGTTCGCTTCTATATTGAAAATGGTGTTACTAACATAACTGATTCTAATATTACAACAAATGAAGATGGTTATGGAGACTCTATTTATGGATTTGAAGTTCGTCCAGGGGACTCTGGTTATTGGGCCGGAGTTGTTATTAAAGGAACACTTTCTGTTAAAAACTCTACTATGATGAGTGATGGTGTTAGTGGTTACTCACTATATGATACATCAAGTGGTAAAGCTGTATTCTATGTATTAGAAAACTCAGTAGTAGTTGGAAATGGTGATGAGTCTAAAGATATCTTTGATGACTATAACAGTGGCAAAGGTAACTCTGGTAGTACTGTTGTAGAAGGTGGTAGTCTTCAAATAGATAACGATAATGTATCATCATCAGATTCACTAAATAATAAATATCATCAAGAACAAAATCCAACTATGCCTAGTGGACAAGGAAGTAAAGACGAAGTTCAATATGCTGGACCTGTAAATAGTGATAATACAGCACTTACACAGTTTATTTTACATCAAAACATAAATAAAGAAGTGGGAGGAGCTGGGTCTCACACCTTTACTTACTATGATCCAAATACAGGAAAACGTCATGATTATACATTTAGATATAATGAATTAGGTGAAGATTTAGATCCTAATCTATCAGGTAATGCTTATATATGGGCACCTGTATCTATTCTTAGATATGACGCTACTGAAGGATTTATTAGTAGTTTAGGAACTGCAGGATTAGTTAAGTTTGGTTATGGATATACTGACTTAATGACAGGCCTATATACAAGATATACTAGTGATGTTACTATTTTTGGTAACAGCATGAATCTAGCAGAAAAAGTATTAGCTTTAGCTTCACGCGAAGGATATGTCTTCCTAGGTTGGTATATTGCTGATGACCAAGAGTTAGCTGCTAAGTATGCCGAAGAAGGAAATTTTGAAGAATTATATAAACTATTAAATACTAAGTTTGATGGTTCTACAAAATTAGTAATCGATGGCGTACCTGTAAGTGAATTAACAGTATATGCTAAATGGGCTATTGCAGATGATGAACCTGGTACTGGATTTACTCCTGGACCAAGTGAAGAGTTAGAAATAACTCCACCATCTACAGGAGTTATAGCTAGTAAAAATATCTATACAGAACTATTAATTATCATATCTGTTTTAGGTATTGTTAGTTTATACACTGCCCTAAGAAATAAAGATTAATAAATAAAATACTATCAGGAATTCCTGGTAGTTTTTTTATTTCCTTACCCTTTTCTCTATGAATTTTAAATTTTTAGAACTTTTTACCCTCAAATTCTTAATTTTCTTATTGACAAAACAACAAAATTTCATTAGTATAGGAAGACAAATCAAAGAAACTTTAGGTTAATCGTGAGGGGTTCGGTTGATTGTAAATTTTTCTTTGATAAATAATCTCTACTTTTGTATAAAATATAAAAGTTTGTAGATAATATTAGTGGGAGGAAAAAATGTCAAAGAAAAAAGTTTTTTTCAGCTTATTTCTGTTAGTTTTAAGTGTATGTTTTATAACAGATGTTAAAGATGTTCAAGCTGAAGAGTTAAATGAAAATGAACAAAACATACTACAAACTGAAGACACTTCTAGATGGGAAGCAGTACAACCAGAAAGAATAACAACAAGTGAAGGACTTATCATTGATTATAATTTTGATAATTTTAACGCTGTTGTTGGCTGGGGTGGTTGGATTGATGAGGGCTATGTCACTGTTACAATCACAATCCCAGAAAATTATGAACTAGACACCATTGTAATCGCACCAGATGTATTTCAAGAAATTGCAGATTATATTTATGCCGTTTTCGGTGATGAAAATAACAATTTTGAAATGAATAATACAATGCAAGCCGGAGACAAAATAAATGTTAATTTTGTAATTAATAATTTATCTAAGTATACTTACAACTATGATGAAACATCATTTGAGATATTTCCTAAAGAAGATATCATCTATGATAAAGTAAATGATGAAGAAACTACTACTAATGAAGATACTCCATTATTTAATGGAAACACAGTAAACGAGAACTATCACTTTAGGAGAACATATAATACAGCATTAAAAGCCTTAATACCTAATTCAAATGGTAGTAAAATGACTGATGAAGCGATTGGTAATGCCTTAATCAGTAAAGGATACTTAAACGGTATGGCTGATTATACTAAGTACTTATTAGACTTCTATAATGCTAAATATAATACTAATTACACAAGATTAGATCAATTTCCTGATGGAATTATTAGAGAAATATTAGGAGAAAGAGATCCTTTCTGTACATCAAATAGTGCTTTCGATGCATTAGGAATATTCATTAGTATGTCAACAGATATTGAAGATGTATTAGATGAAGTTAAAGCACATGGATATAATTCAATTGAAGAATATTTATTAAAATACTATAATGAGAAATATGGAACAAATGCTACTCGTCTTGTAGATTTAAGCGATGAAGCATTAGATGATTTCTTTGCAAGTCAAGGAATGGAAGATGGCAGATATGTTTATGAAACTAATCCTGATGTAATTGCTTTAAGTTATGATTATTTCTATAATAAAGGTCTATCTTGGGGCTTTGAAAATGATGATTATTCTAAAGATGATTCCGAAGATTTAGCGATTGGTGAATATATGAGAGATGAAGTTAAGGGTGATGATTATATCAAAGAAAACGCTGGTACCTTAAACTCTAATACTAGTGATTACACTCTTAATGGAACTTTATATACATCAGGAAATTATCTTCTAGATTCTTACTTAGGATATGAATTTAATGTAAATATGCAATGGACTTACTCTGCTTTAAAGGGTACAGTAATCACTAAATACGTAGATATTTATGGTAATGTCTTAAGAGAAGACATTATTACCACTGATATGGTAGGTAAAGATTACAAGACATATTTAAAATATTTTGATGGGTATACTCTTTATACTATAGATGGTGAAGAGACAGGTAAATATATTGATGGTACAATTGTAGTTACTTATATTTATGAACCTACTGATGATGAACCTGGTATTGGATTTACTCCTGGACCAAGTGAAGAATTAGAAATTACTCCACCTAATACAGGAGTTGAAACTAATAGTCAAAATATGTACTTAGTAATATTACTTATACTAAGTAGTGCTTGCCTATATCGTTATGCAAGTATTAAAGAATAATTAAAAGAATTCCTAATGGAGTTCTTTTAGGCTTTAGGGGTGAGTTATGAAAAGAAAAGTTATAATAAGCAGTACTTTAATTCTTCTTTTAATAGGGTGTGTTTCTTTAGTCGCATATCAAAATTTAAACAATGAAGACAAACACGATGAAGAAGAGAAAGCTACTAAAGAAAGAATATATCAAGATATAAGTACTTTAAGTATAGAAAATAATGAAAATGTTGTCTTAAATTATCAAAAAGGATTTAATAATACTGATATCATTGCCGAACTTTCAATAGAAAATACAGATTTAGTAACACCTGTTGCAAAAGGTAATGACAATGAATATTATCTTAATCATTTACTTGATAAATCAAGAAATAGTTTAGGTAGTGTCTTTCTAGATTATAGAAATAATATAGATGATAGAAAAATATTAATCTATGGACATAATTCAGAGAATGTATATACAGAGTTTCATTTATTAGAAAATTATTTAGATGAAGAGTATTATTATGATCATGATGATATTACTCTTAAGACAGTAGATAATACCTATAATTATAAAATATTTTCTATCTATATCGCTACTACTAACCTGCAACACGTTAATTTAAACTTCACAGATACTGAATATTATGAACATCTTAATTGGTTAAAAAATAACTCAATTTATGATACAGGTGTTACTATTGATCCTAATAGTGAAATATTAGTATTACAGACTTGTTATTTTGGTATAGATAATTCATATTTGATTATAGTAGCGAAGAAAGTATAAAAATAGTCTTTTAAGGACTATTTTTATATTTATCACAACTTTTAGGCAGTAACTAATGTTTCTTCTAGTATATTAACTATTATTTTAATAGCATCAACTGTATCTTCAAAATCTATATCTTTCGCATAAATATTTTTATTTTGAAATTCGCTCCATAAATCTTTAAGATTATTATTTTCAGTTAAACTATTAATAACCGCATTAAAATAATTTATATCTAATTTTGTCTCTCTTCTTTTAAAAGTGTTTTCTATTGCAATTACTAATGTTTTTTTATCAATATTATTAATTTTTGTTTTAAGAAGAATATATATATCATAAAAGTCTTTTAATCTTGTATTAAATATTCCTCTAGTAATAACAGTTTGAAATTTTTCTGCTAAAAGAGTTTCAAGAGTATAAGTCATTATTGGAATCTTCTTATCCTCAAAAATAGAATTATAATTATATTTCATTTCTCTTGGAGTAATAATATCACCTGTTGTTAATTCTACTATAATATAAGTTTTATTATTATCTAATTTTGATAATATATTTAATCTAAAACCACCATACTCATCTTCTAACCTTATGTCTTTTATTGAAACGATTTCAAAGGACACACCATCCTTAATATCAATATTAAGGATTTCATTAAATATTTTTTCTATATTGTCTTTTGTTAAAGGTATTCCCTTTAGAGTAGCATCCATATCTTTAGTAGTTCTATCATCACTACCTATTACTGATGTTAATAGAAGACCACCTTTTAAAATTATTTGACCTTTATATTTACTTTTAGATACTCTCTCTAAAATCCTTTCAAAATAAAACAATTGAAAATATTTTTGAGAAAGGTCACTATTACCTTGAGCTTTTTTAAAAACTAAACTTTTTAATTTATCTGCATTAATTATAATAACACCTCCATATATTCAATAACTTTCTTTTCAATGTTTAATTTCTTTGCATATTTCATTAATTTTAATAAATCTTTATTTTTCATTTTTGAATATCTTTGCAATGCTTTAGTAAAAATTTCTTTGTCCATATGTTTTCTTGCCTTAATAATATCACAAATAGTTCTTTCTATATCATAAGTTCTTATTTTCATTCCAAAAGGAGAATCAATTGTTGTTAAACCTAAGTTTAAAATTTCTCTTTTAACGTAATGCAAAACAACATTTTTATCTTGTCTCAATGAGCCATTATACCCAGCAGGTACAGTCATGTCAAAATAAAGTGGTGTCCTGTCTGATAAATCATATAAATAAAGTGCTGTTGCGTGCGAAAAAACACAATTCTTTGATTTCAATTGATATTTATAATAGTCATCGCAAAAAGTATTGACTAAAGCATAATAACCCCTACTAATTCTTTCAAGTTTGTTTTGTTTTACTAATCTAGTTAACTCGACAGTACTAATATTAACATTTTTAATTTGTTTAGTTGTAACATACCCATTATTATTATATGCGATTTCAATAATTTTTTCTGCATTAGTCACAATATCACTTCCCTCACTTATAATTCTATCATTTAATTAATCTTAAGTAAACAACTTTTCGTTGCTTTTATTCGTATTTTTTTCTTTTTTTGCGTTTTTTCACAACATTTAACAAAATATAAAATTTTATAAGTAATAATTCGTATTTATGCACAATGTTTTTGATTTTTGTGCATAAATATGAATAAAAAAAATATCTATATTTCAAGATATTTTAAGCATATTTCTTTTTCTTTAATATTTTATATATTTCATAAACAATCACTAAGCTAAAACAAGAAAGTCCTGCAAACAAAGGATAGATTTTATTACTTAAAACTTTCCTTATTTACTACCATAATACTAATTCTCCATTTTTAATTTTCTTCTAATAAGTTTAAATATTTCTACTACTAAAATAGGCGATAATGATAATAATATAACTATTAACCATTCACTTGCCTTTAAAACACTAAGTGAGAAAAACTCTCTTATAGGTGTTATAAATAAAACTATTATAAGAAAAAGAACAGAACCTAACATAGAAAGATATAACATTTTATTTCTTGGATAATCTTTACTGAATAGAGATGTTTCACTTGAACTTTGATTCAAAGCATGGAATATTTGTGATAAGCATAAAACAGTAAAGGCCATAGTCATACCTACATTAAAACTATCACTTGAGCCAATAAAGTAAGCAACTAAAGTGATGATAGCAAGGTAAATACCATAAAAGCCTATTCTAAAGACAAGACCTTTTTCAAATAAACTTCCTTGTTTTACTGGTTTATGTTTCATAATATTAGGACTTGCTGGATCTACTCCAAGAGCAAGTGAAGGAAGTGTATCAGTTACCAAATTAATAAATAAAATATGAACAGCAAGTAAAGGACTATCTAAGTTAAATAACATAGTGATAAAGATAGTTAAGACTTCCGCAATATTACCTGCTAATAAGTATTGAATAACTTTTTGAATATTACGATATACTCTTCTTCCTTCTTTAACAGCCGCTTCTATTGTTGTAAAATTATCATCCAAAAGTATCATAGCAGCAGCATCTTTCGCAACATCTGTACCAGTAATTCCCATAGCAACACCAATATCAGCTTTCTTTAAGGCAGGAGCATCATTAACACCATCTCCTGTCATCGCTACTATTTCTTTGTTCTTCTTTAAAGCATTAACAATTCTTAATTTATCTTTAGGAGTAACTCTTGCAAAAACAGAGATATTTTTAATTGTATTTCTAAGCTTCAAATCGCTCATTTTACTAAGTTCTTCTCCGTCAATAACTAAATCTCCCTTTTTATAGATGCCAAGGTCTTTAGCAATAGATGTTGCCGTTAATTTATGATCTCCTGTAATCATAATTACTTTAATACCTGCTTCATGACACGTACTAATAGCATGTTTTACTTCTTCACGAGGAGGATCAATTATCCCCATAATACCAATGAAAGTTAAATCTTCTTCTACTTCTTCTCCTTCTTTAGGAAGAGAGGTAATTTTCTTACTAGCAAAACCTAACAGTCTTAATCCTTCACTAGATAAAGTGACACAATATTCTTTTACTGACTCCCTATTCTTTTCTGTAAGTTTAATTTTCTTATCATCCACTATAGCATAACTACATACATCAATTAACTCTTCAGGAGCTCCTTTACTATATAGAAGATAATCTTTCCTATCTTTAACTACTACACTCATTCTCTTTCTAATAGAGTCAAATGGTTCTTGAAATAAGACTTTATTACTTTTTATCTTTTGAATATCATAACCATTTTCTATAGTATAATTTAACAAACATCCTTCTGTAGGATCTCCTATTACTTTATCTTTATCAAGATAAGCATTATTACAAATAACAGCACAATTTATCAAGTCATCACTATAATTATTATCTATACTTTTATTGATAACATCACCATAAAGAGCACTTCTTACAACAGTCATCTTATTTAAAGTAAGAGTTCCTGTCTTATCAGAACAAATAACAGTGGCACTACCTAAAGCTTCAACAGCAGGAAGCTTTTTAACCAAAGCATTTTTCTTAGCCATACGAGATACACCTAAAGCCATTACAATAGTTGCAGTTGCAGGTAGTCCTTCTGGTATTACAGAAATTGCAAGAGATATCGCAACCATTAGAACAGAGATAAAGTCTCTACCATAAATAATACCTATAATAAATATTAATATAGCAACAATAACACCAATAATACTTAATATTTCTCCTACTTTATTAAGTTTTCTTTTTAACGGTGTATCTATACTATCAGTATCTTCTAACATAGTAGCAATGGAACCTACTTCCGTATCTTTAGCAGTAGCAGTTACTATTCCTAAAGCTGTTCCATAAGAAATAATCGTCGAAGAATAAACCATATTAGCTCTATCTGCTAAAGTAGTATTCTCATCCAAAACACTCATAGCATCCTTTTCAACAGGAACACTTTCTCCTGTTAAAGATGATTCATCTACTTTTAGACCATTTTCTTCTATTAATCTCATATCAGCAGGAACAATATTACCATCTTCTAAATAGACAATATCCCCTACTACAACATTTTTAGTTAAAATATTTTTCTTCTTTCCATCTCTTATAACTGTAGTATAATGAGTATTCATACTTCTTAATGCTTCTATCGCATCAAGAGCCTTTTTCTCTTGGATAATACTAATTAAAGCATTAATAAAGATAATTATCAAAATAACTATTCCCTCGGCATATTCACCTAAAATAAAGGAAAGAATTGAAGCTAGTAAAAGTATTAAAATCATTCTATCCTTAAGTTGCTCTATAAGCATTTCTAAAATTGTCTTTTGCTTTTTATTTTCAATTTCATTTAAGCCATTTTTTTCTAATCTAATAGAGGCCTCTTCTTCATTTAAGCCTTCATTACTACTATTTAACTCTTTTATTACTTCATCACTACTCTTAGTATAAGCATCTTTCAATTTCATCTATCTCCTATTCTTATAAAGATTGTAACAGAATTAAAAAGAAATTACTACCTATCTAGTAACTTCTATTATCTTACTTAACACATCTTTATATTTATCATAAGTATTTTCATGTTCCATTACAAGAAAATCATCTATACTAACTAGTTTACTTTCCTTTACATTTTTATTATATTTAGTAGTAATTATTTCAGTTTCTATTTCTCCTTTATCATTTTTAAAGAGATTTAAAGCATCTTTTGCCTTTACTTTAACAACACCTAGTACTTCATTAGGATCAAATTTAAAACTATTAATATCTCCTTCAAATAAGTCTATATAGACATTCGCTTTCGCTCTATCTTTAATAAGAGTACCATTTTTCATTTTATCCATACGCCAAGGAACAATATCTACAAGTGTTGCATCACTACTATCTATATCAAGACCAATCTCCTCATTTATTTCCCTTCTAAAAGCCTCTTCAATAGTCTCACCTTTTAAAACATGTCCTGATGCTGTCGTATA